>JAWOBQ010000065.1:0-6121 GCA_046484255.1 Bacteroidales bacterium
AGTCAGTGTGCGGTGGGCTTCCCCTTTAGGGGTTAGGGGTGCGCGCAGGGAAATGATGCGTAGTAGGTAGTAAATAGTAGATAGTAGATAGTAAATAGTAGGTAGTAAATAGTAAATAGTAGGTAGTAGATAGTAAATAGTAGGTAGTAAATAGTAAATAGTAGATAGTAGGTAGTAGATAGTAGATAGTAGTAGGCCTAATGCGTTAATGCGATGAAGCGATGAAGCGAGAGAGTGAATTGAGCGAACGAAGCGTCCCGATAGCTATCGGGATTAGAGAACGAAGAGACTGAGAGACTAAGAGAAAAAGCGAACCCCGGTGAAACAGCTCCTGCCGTCGCGTTTCACGCCTGCCTTGTGAAATACGAAGTAAATTTCTACAGGGGGGCAAGCAAGGAACAAGGAACCCCGTTAAATATGCTCCTAACGTCGCATTTAACGCCTGCCTTGTGAAATACGAAGTAAATTTCTACAGGGGGGCAAGCAAGGAACAAAGAACACCGAACAAATATTTAAACATATGAAATATAAACAGTGGCGGCTACAAAACAAGAGGGCTCTTATCACGGGGGCAACACGGGGTATTGGGCGTGCAATAGCAGACGAATTTCTGAATTTGGGATCGGAAATATTCATTGTTGCGCGAACGCGGAAAGACCTGGAGTCATATGTTGCAGAAAAAGAAGCTGAAGGATACAAAGGGCGTATCCATTTTTTTGTATGTGATATTTCCAAAGAGAACTACCGGCGTAAGCTTATGATGGAGATAGACAGGTTATGGGGTCGGTTGGATATCTTGATAAATAATGCCGGCATAAACATCAGAAAACCATTTGAGGAGTATAATACTCAGGAGTACGATTTAATTGTAAAGACCAATATCCGTTCTGTTTATCATCTATGTCAATTGATGGTCCCTATGATGAATACAGAAAGGGGGCATAGCATAGTAAATATTTCGTCGGTTGCGGGCTCCATGCATATAAAAACAGGTGTTGTTTATGCTATTTCGAAGGCCGCGATGAATCAGCTTACCAAAAGTCTTTCTGTAGAGCTGGCTCCCCGCATACGTGTAAACGCGGTTGCTCCCTGGTATACGAATACAAAAATGGTTCAGCATTTATTAGAAGAGGGAGACTATAAGCAGCAGGTACTGGAGCGCACGCCTCTGGGTCGTATTGCCGAACCGTGTGAGATCGCCGGCATGGTGGCTTTTCTTTGCATGCCTGCCGCAAGCTATATCACGGGTCAGGTTATAGCCGTTGACGGAGGGTTTTCGGTTTTTGGATTTTAATAAGAGAGCAAAAAAAGCCGGGAATAGAGCCCGGCTTTTTTCATATGTTACAATACGAAGATTTTACTCTTCTTTTCCTGCCTTTTCTTGCTCTTTACCTTCCCCTTCTTTACTTTCACCTTCTCCTTCTTCTCCTTCTTCTGCTTCTTCCCCTTCTTCTGCTTCTTCCATATCTTCATCCAGCATCGCATCACGGGCTGCGATCACGGCTATTACTGTGGCTTCCGGGGAAGCAAGGTATTCAATATTTTCAGAAGGCAGATCTTCAATATGTACAGCCATGTTGATCTCCAGATCAGAAATATCTATTACAATCTTGTCCGGCATATCTTTCGGCAAGGCTTTGATCAACAAGTAGCGCATTTTCGAGAAAAGATTGCCTCCAGCCTGAACTCCGGGGGCAATACCCACGGTACGCACAGGGATATTCATCACAATAGGCTCATTGCCTTTAAATTCAAGAAAATCCATATGGACGATCTTATCGGTGACCGGATGAAACTGTTGCTCCTGAATAATAGTATGGTATATTGTGCCATCAACATTCAAGTCAATAAAGTATCGCTCAGGGGTAAAAACAATTTTCTCAAGTGCTTTGTTGTCCACTGAAATGTGTAATTCTTTCTCTCCACCATACATTACAGCAGGCACTTTTCCTTTTTCCCGTATCCGCTTAGCCTCTGATTTTCCCATGGTTTCTCTCAGGGAAGCTGCCAGTTCTACTGTTTTCATAAATCTATTTGTTTTTATTAAATGGGTTATGCCTTCCCTTCGGGGGGATGACACAAAAACAGAGCGCAAAAGTAATAAAATTCTCCCAAAACCAATACCATTGTATTAAAATCTTTAAAGAATCGTTTTGAATTCAAAATGTGTACTGATAGACTGGTTGTTATGTACTCTATTTATAACATCTGCAAACAAATCGGCCGTACTCAAAACAGAAATTTTCCCTTTCTCTTCTTTTACGGGAAGCGTATCACTTACGATGATTTCAGTCAATTCTGAATTTGCAATATTTTCATGCGCTTTCCCCGACAATAATGGATGTGTGCAAACTGCTCTTACACTGTTTGCCCCTTTTTCCATCATAATATCAGCAGCTTTACAAACGGTTCCTGCCGTATCAATAATATCATCCACCAAAACCACATCTTTTCCTTTAACATCACCAATGATAGTCATGGCATCCACTACATTAGCTTTTGAACGCTGCTTAAAACAAATAACCAGGGGGGTATTGAGGAAATTGGCATAGGCCGCTGCACGTTTTGTGCCGCCGGTATCCGGAGTCGCAATAACCAGCTCCGGAAGGGTTAGCTTTTTCAAGTGAGGAACAAAAATAGATGAAGCATACATATGGTCTACCGGGAGATCCACAAATCCCTGAATCTGATCAGAATGCAAGTCCATCGTGATGATACGGTCGATCCCCGAGGCCACCAACAAGTTCGTCATAAGCTTTGCCCCGATAGATACACGGGGCTTGTCCTTCCGGTCCTGACGGGCAAAACCAAAATAAGGGATCATAGCCACTATCCGGCGCGCCGAAGCGCGGCGTGCCGCATCTATCATCAGCAAAAGTTCCAGCGTGTTCTCGGCAGGCGCGAATGTCGACTGAATGATATATACATCATTGCCACGGATAGTCTCCTCAAAAGAAGGTTGAAATTCACCGTCACTGAATGTGTTTACAACCACCTTGCCCAACTTAGTACCATAGCTTTGGGCAATCTTTTCTGCTAAATACCGGGATGCCCGTCCGGAAAAAATATTTACGTGTGACATAACATGATTTCTTTGTATTGCACAAAATTAAAAAAACTAAACATCCGGTAACTTATTTGATGAAAATATTTGAAAATTTTAGCCGGATTTATATAACCCGCTGTATTAAACGAGCTTAAAGAAAATTTTAGGAGCATAAAGGGCGCCTTTGAAAAATAGCACAGAGAACTCGCAAAGGACAAATCAAAAGATATGCTGTCGCTATAACAAGATATGCTTGAATTGGCCCCTTAATAAGTGGCTGTCTATAAAGTTGAGTGTTTGATTCATAATGTTCGGGATCAAGGTTTACCCCGTTTTTTTTTATCGGGGCGTGCGATAATTTTAAACCGCAGTATACTAACGTATATGAGGATTTAAAATTTGAGCAACAACGCAGATATCGGACATTATGGACAAACACTAATTATGCAAACAGACATGAAAAAGAAGCAGGGTTTAATTGAAAGTACAAACTCAAAGTATAAAAGAATGAATGAACCAGTGTACTTTGCGGATAAAAGATATTTTTAAAAAACGTTGCGACAGCTCGTAAGGGGATCTCTCACTGCACAAAAACCTGCGCTATCGCTCCGGATTGCTTGTTTGAGATGACATGGTCTTTCATAATACGCTGTTATCCTATGTTTGCAATCATTTTTTTGAATCCATCCATGCAGACAAATATCCGGGGTGGGTTACCTGGTTTTTTTGTCCGGGAACACCAGCAATGGGGTTTTGCTGTGAAAGACCATTTTCCGGGCTATACTGGGATAAAGCAGTCGTCCTATCAGGTTTTGTTTGTAATTGACAAGCGAGAGGGTATGGATGTTGTTGTCTTCAATATAGTGGTTGATCTTTTCAACACTCTCTTTGCTTTTACAATGCAGGTCTGTGGAGGTAAACTCTATTTTATTATACCGGTTAAAAAACTCTTCAATTACCTGCATTTGATATTCCGCTGCTTTTGGTTTTTCCCCTTCATAGATCTGCAATACATGGATTTTCGCTCCGGTAACCGGAACCACCAGGCGCATCAGATTTTTTATGGCTTTGAGTTCATGTTGGTCATAAGTAGCTATATATAAGATATTTTTGATCTCCCAGATATCTTGCTTGTCGAAATGTTCGGGAATAGCAAGTACCGGGTGTTTTGCATTATCAATCACATTTGCTGTAATAGCGCTGATAAGGTTATTTTCCTTTTCCTCTGAAAGCCGTATTGGCATGACGATCACGTTAGGATTAAATTGTTTGCTGATCCGGAGGATCTCGACGGCGGAATCCCCCATAGTCAGAAAATAATCTACCGTTACTCCTTTTATGTTATTCGCCTGGATTTGCTTTTGGATATCGTTGGTAAGTTTTATCAGCTTAGTCTTGGCTTTGATATGCAAATCCCTGATATAGGAAGCCATAGCATCCTGATAAGTGATCGATTCGTTAAATGGAGCCATACCTAAAGCCGGGTTAAAATAGGTGTGCAACAGTTTAATATCGGCATTGATTTTATTGGCCAGGGAGAGGGAAAAGGCTATTGATTTTTCGGCAGCATTGGAAAAATCAACGGGGATCAGGATACGATCTTTTCTTTTCTTTTCTTCTTCTTCGATCTCTTCCGGCCCGTATTCTTGTTCTATAATCCGTAAAATGCGCATGGCTACGGGCAGGTCTTCTTCCTGCACCTGAACTTTGGAAGCAGGGGGTGATCCCTGGATCTGGTTCAGGTTGGTCAGGTATGCGCTTACCCCTTCATTGGCTAACTGAGCTTTTAAAAGCTCAGCCCGGGGAAATGACAAATTCGCCAGAGTGATCATTTGATTTGACATAAGCTTCACTTTTTCAATTAAACATTTAAAAACAAAAAACGTTTAATGGTTTAATGATTTTATCAAAGGGAATATATGATTGAGTCCGGTCTAAAAACACTAAATTTATCACAGCCGCTAAAAATCAGCTTTATCCCAACCCTAAAGGGAGGCTGATTTTCAGCGGCTTCACCCTTTATGGTTCGGGGCAAAAAGCCGCTAAAAATCAAATGTGACCTTTTTAGACCGGACTCATGATTTTTTTAAGTTTACCCTTGATGGTTTTATATCTTTGCAGACGGAATCCAGAGGCATTAATATTTAAGGCATGAACCGTAAACCGGGTAAAAAGCAGGATAAGGCAATCCTTTCTCAGAACAGGGATTTTGTTAGATTGAATAAGTTCATTGCAAATTCCGGACTGTGTTCAAGAAGGGAAGCGGATAGGCTGATCAGTTCGGGAAAGATAAAAGTGAACGGCGAGGTAGTTACTGAATTAGGCATTAAAATAAAACCCGGCGACCGGGTACAATACGGGACAAGGGATTTGCAACAGCAAAGGTTAAAGTATGTATTGCTGAACAAGCCCAAAGATGTGATCACAACCACCGAAGACCCCGAAGGAAGAAAGACCGTGCTTGATCTTACCAGAAAAGCCTGCCGCGAACGTATTGTGCCGGTAGGAAGGCTGGACAGAAATACGACAGGGCTTTTGTTACTGACTAATGACGGAACCCTGGCCGATAAACTTACTCATCCTTCTTCCGGGATCAAAAAAATCTATGAAGTCCACCTGGATCAAGCCGTATTAAAAAATGACCTGTTGGCAATTGCCCAGGGGATTGAGTTGGAAGATGGCTTGATCCGGGCAGATGCGGTAGCCTGGGTAAAACCCGCAGATGATAAAAGCATTGTGGGTATTGAGATCCATTCCGGGAAAAACAGGATTGTCAGAAGAATATTCGAGTACCTGGGATATAAGGTGAAAAAACTGGACCGAACGCAATTTGCTACACTTACTAAAAAAGACCTCCCCCGGGGAAAATGGAGGTTCCTTACGGATAAAGAAGTTAGTTATCTGAAAATGATATAAAATATCTCGTCTGTGAAGTAGTTATCTTATTATAAGACTGCCATTCGTTATGCCTGAAAAAAAGAAACGCCCAATCTGGAAGCCACTGCTTATAATTCTTCTCTCATTGTTGGTTTTGTTTGCCGGACTTAGCCTGTATCTCAGGTATCACTACAAAGA
>JAWOBQ010000076.1:0-5989 GCA_046484255.1 Bacteroidales bacterium
GCTTAAAACACAGGTTAATTTTCAAAAAGTTTTTCCATGAATAATAAAATTATTACTTTTGCACCCGAAAAATAAGGGGACTTAGCTCAGTTGGCTAGAGCGCCACGCTGGCAGCGTGGAGGTCATGGGTTCGAGTCCCATAGTCTCCACTATTTAGAATGAACTTATCCGTTGTATTTCAACACAACGGATTTTGCTTTTTCATAATTCATCCATTTGCTTTAAAAACTGCTGCCGTGACATACCCAAAGTATTTAAATTTTTTTGGATAATTGCCTTGGGTACTTCCTTTTTATGGGTTTGGAAAGTTATGGGTCGCAATAAATCCTTCCTTGACCATATTTCATGTCCCCCTTTTGTACGAATATAATTACATCCGATTTTTCTGAGAAATCGTCGAAAATCATTCAATTTTACCGGATATAATCTTTGGGAAGTCATTCAGTCAAACGGCTATGGCAGTATCTTCCTTGAAGGTTTCAACGAGGTTGGCCTGATCAATGTTCAATAAGCGTAAGCTTTTCTTTTTAATGTCTTCAATATTCGGTGATTCAAAATCAGCGTTTTTGTGAGGTCTTTTTTTCCATCCAAGTCTCTTTAATTCTTGCTCAAGTGTATGTTTTTTTGTTGTATAATCTAAAAAAATCTCCAGTTCTTCCGTAAATGCCTTTTTTGCATCATCAGTGGTATCTCCGTAGCCGGAAATATCAAGAGCAGGAGCATAAGCTATATATTGATCATCTTCTTTATAGATAACCACATCTACACCTACTCGGACAGAGCCACTTTTTTTTCTTATAAAATTAACGTTGGTCATATTGCCCCAAGATTTTGAATTAATAAACGACATATGGTCTTGTAATATTACAAAAATATTCTAAGGTTATTCACAACACAAATTAATTCATCCTTTAAAATTATATTTTAAAAAAGCTGGACAGGATAAGCGACCTATTCCCCTTCCCTCCCCAGCTTACTCAGGAACATCAACAGGAATCCAATGCTGATTACAGCCATAACGGCGAATATCCCGGCCACGGAGGTATCATCGCTGATGCCTTTGACCTGGAGCATCAGGGTCATGCCGATCAGGGCAATGGCCAGCAGAATGATGAAAATCAGTAATGTGGGAGTTAAAATGTAGCCCAGCCTTTGGTTTTTCATCAGCATAACCGCAGTGATGATCACTCCCGGCAGCACGATCCCGATATCCAACACATGCAAGGGATTAACCAGCAGCTCATAATCGCTTACGCTTTGTGGAACCGTATCATTCAATATGGCCGGAAGCACCTCCTTGAGCCAAAGTGTATAAAAGAGCACGGCAATCAGAATGAAATAATACCCTATTAAACGGGTCGGCACATTATCGGAAAACCAGCCTTTAATGTCCATCCGGTTCATCTCATAAAGAACAAAAATGAAAGTATACAATGAAAGCCCGATGATGATGCAATAGAGCAGGAAAAGCTGGTTAAAGTGCAGGCCGAAAGCATAGATGAAAAAAGAATACAGCACATAAAACACGGATCCCGTCAGCAGGAACCACCCCGCTTTTATATTTCTGTAAATAAGAATCAGGGAGACAATCAGTAAGGGCACCACCAGAAAAAGATCGACCACATCCTGGCCCATGCCCTGGGCTCCCATAGATGCGGTATCACGTGCGTAGGTGTCCTCCACAAAGGCACCAAAATAAGAAACGATGGCCAGGGCCACCGAAAGCAAAACCGTTAACAGGGTGATGATGTTAAGTTTTTTCTTTTCCATCGGATATTGCGTTTTTTATGATCATAGAGTAAAGCTACGAAATTTCGGTGATTATTCTTTTACCTCGTATGCAGGGTGTAAAACGTAGTCTCCCCCAACCCCTACTTTTCAGAGGTCTTTTAAACAGTTATTTAAAAGAAATTCATCATACGACGAATGCTCTCCTGAATCTTTTTTTAATAACTTAACCTTTATCAAAATTAGAATTTTTTTGGCAATATATCGTGATTAAATTTACATATTTATTTTAGAAATATATCTGGTTATGAAAAGAAAATATTATTTGCATTTTAAATTTCTATGACTATGGTAAAGATCAAAATTAATTTTATATCTAGAATTATGGCAATACTTGCCATCTCCTTAATAGGTATATCCTGTACATCTAAAGGTCAAACCAACAGGTCCATTCACCCATATACTGACAACCCGTACTACTGGCAATACGATGGTGATCCTGTTCTATTACTGGGCGGGAGCTGGCAGGATAATCTATTCAATCACCCGGATGGTCTTGAGAGGCATCTCGACCTGCTTGTCGAAAATGGCGGGAATTATGTTCGCAATACAATGAGCCACCGGAACGAAGGCAATGTATTCGCGTTCGAAAAAATCGACGGTAAATACGACCTCGACCGCTTTAACGAGGCCTACTGGCAGCGTTTTGAGAATTTTCTAAGTATGACGCACGAGCGGAATATTATTGTACAGATTGAGGTTTTTGACCCATGGGATTACTTTGATTTCTACCGACTGGGGATTGGGACTTGGCCCCCGGGCCCAAACGACGATTCGCAGTGGAAGAATGCTTGCAGACTCTTTCGATATCTTCGACAGTCAACCCCAAAACCACCTGCTTTCCGAACGTGCGGATGACGAAGCGTATGCATTAGCTCAGCCGGGACAGCAGTTCGCTGTTTACTTCCCTGACGGTGGAAACGTTATTCTCGATGTCTCATCCACGCAGGGCTCTCTGGAACTTCGGTAGCTGGACATCGACAATAGCACATGGCAGGAGCCGCAACAAGTGGATAATAGTAGAAGCCTACCCCTACAAGCTCCGGGAGACGGAGATTGGGTAGTTGTGATTCGCCAGGATTATTAAAAATAAACGACTGATATAATCATTACTAAACAAAAGTAAGAATAACGATGAATATCGAGTTTCAACAAAATAAACCTACACCAAATAATAATATACAACGTAAATTTAAAGGAGGAAAGCTTACGAAACGTTTCATACTTATGCCAATCATAATCATGGCAATAGCCGTCGATGGATATTGCCAAAATAACAATGCCAAGGAAGACCAATATAAGCCGCGCGTAATCATATCCACGGACTTCCCTCCTCTGGATGTTATTCCGGGCGATGGCTGCGACGGGCCGAACCACAAGTGCAGCGACCCGGACGATATACAGTCAATGGTACGCTTTTTATTGTACACAAACGAGTTCGATGTAGAAGCATTGATAGCTTCGGCGGCTACTTTTGCCAATATAGCCGACAAACAAAATATTCTGGACATCATTAACATTTATGACAAGATCGATGAGAATCTCCGGGGTCACGATCCGGGATTCCCCAAGGCTAATTACCTACGTTCGGTGACCTACGAAGGCCGTGATGGGACGTGGGGCCAACCTGTGGAAGAGATACTGGGAGAAGGCATGGACAGTGAGGCCTCCGAGGCGATCATCCGGATTGTCGATCATCCGGATCCCCGTCCGGTATGGGTTTGCGTGTGGGGTGGACCGCGTGAGGTAGCGCAGGCCTTCTGGAAGGTTAAGAACACGCGCAGTCCGGATGAGGTGGATAAATTCATTAGCAAATTGCGTATTTATCAGATCGGGCTGGGAGATGATCCGGGGCAGGATGGCTCAGGGCATTGGATTCTCAATCAATTCCTGAACCTGTTTGTGATCTCCTCCCAGGATACCTACAGCGGCATGTCCGCCCAGGATTCCGAATTGGGGAATCTGGAATGGATCAATACCAACATTCGGTGGGGCCACGGGCTACTGGGCAGGATCTATCCAGAGACCGGATTTCATCCGGACAATCCCGGCGTGCAAGAGGGCGATACCCCATCCTTTTTGTACCTGGTTAGCGCAGTATATGGAATAAATGATCCCGAAAAGCCCAACCAGGAGAGCTGGGGAGGACAGTTTGTCCAAAAAGATACTACGACCAACCATTGGTTTGATGGGCCCGGGCCGGAAAGCGTGTCCAAATGGCGCGAGGAATACCAGGAAGATTTTGCTCGTCGGGCCGACTGGATGCTGCCTGAATAATTATAACCAGTAAGCTTAATAAACACTTTATATCATTTCATTAGGCTAATCTACAAGGGCTGAATCACTCTTGGCCTCTTGCCCCAATAAGGGGCAGGTTTTTACCACACTGATGGCCATACAATTCCATAGAACTACGGGTTACCTGATGTCAGAAATCAATGAGTTCCGCAGAACTACAGCTTACCCGGCGTCAAAAATCAAACAGTTCCACAGAACTCCGCCTTACCCGACGTCAGAAATCAAGGAATTCCACAGAACGATAGGTTACCCGACGTGGTAAATCAGGGAGTTCTACAGAACGACAGGTTACCTTACGTTAGAAACCCAACAATTCTGCAAAACGATGGGTTACCCTACGCAAGAAACCTCAAAGTACTGCGGAACGATGGGTTGCCTTA
This sequence comes from Bacteroidales bacterium, assembly GCA_046484255.1. Classification (GTDB taxonomy): domain Bacteria; phylum Bacteroidota; class Bacteroidia; order Bacteroidales; family PWNQ01; genus PWNQ01. The sequence continues at coordinate 4,467 of JAWOBQ010000076.1, forward strand.
CATCAGAAATGCCTTCCTTCCATAGAACCATAGCGTACCTTACGTCAGAAATGCTTCCACTCTTCAGAAGGATAGGATACCCGACATCACAAACCTTATTTGCATGCAGAAATAAAGGATTAACCACAATAAAAAACCCCTGCCCCAGCCAACAAAGAACTTAATTAAACATGAAAATCTTATCTTTCCGCTGATGCATAACTTTTTTACCTTCATAACCCTTGTAGAGACAGGCTAAAAAAGGTTTTATCCTGATAGATAGATAACATGGCTTCCGTAACCTGTTATCTTATCGCGGGAATTTTAAATGATACACAAAAGTTATTAACAATTTATCAACAATCGTCATTTTATGATGGCATTTGATGAAAATAATTCGTACTTTCCCAGCATATTTTCCTTCATCGATAAACACATTAATACCAAAAATTATGGCAATATTCACAGAACCTACCAATGATGATGCACGTCTGGGGTTTCTCCAACGTGCTTTAGTAACAGCGGCCAGCGATAGAGCGGCCGGTAAACCATACATTACCGACGAAACCATGAACGAGGTAACGGAGTTTGTTCCGGTTTTTGAAGCGGCTATCAAAAATATCAACGAGTCGCTCAGCAAACGGACAGTAGAGGTTCAGGAAAGCTCAAAAGCATTGGAGCATATGAAAGTCGTTATACGGGATGGCTGGGAAGTGATGAGAAGAAGGGTAAACCGCCTAAACGAACCGGCCGGTGTATTGACGTATTATGGACTGCCCCTGAGCGGACTTACTCCACGGCCTACCAATATCGAGCAATGGTTTGTGCTGGCAGACAAGATCATTGACGGCGACGCCAAGGCAGTGGCAGCAGGGTATCCGCCCATGCAAAATCCGGATGTGGAGGAACTGAAAGAAGCAAGGGAGAAAGCCCTGGCTGAAAGAGGCGATATCCCCATTGCTGACCGCATATACGATGAGGCACAGGCAGAAGTTGAAGGACTTCGCCCACGGGCCATCGAACTGATCGACGATATTATGGCAGACCTCCGTCATTCCCTCAGAAAGATGGACGAGCCCAGCCAGCGGCGCATCATGCGCTCCTATGGTGCTACTTTTAAATATTATAAAGGGGAACCTGAAGACGAAGAACTTCCTGAAGAAAATACTGAATAAATTCCCAGGCGTTTGTAGGTAGTTTCTGGTTTTTTCCTTGATCGGGGGCCGGGGCAACAGCGCAGCCCCGGCCCTTTTTTGGATAAAAAAAGACCATGGCAACCAATCGGCTCTGAAAATCATCTATAAAATAAAAGGCTTGGAAAAATGAAACGCATCATTACCGGTTTGCTCCTGGCTGCCCTTCTGACAAGCTCCTGTGAAAACAACGAAATACAAGTTCCACCCCCTTTTGCAGGTTTCCGAATGGAGATGAATGGCCGTACCGTAATAACCCCCACGGATATTGATTACTATGACTTCTCCACACACCTGATCTATCTGAAGCACGACTTCTCTTATTTTGAGGAAGAGGAGCTCCATGATATG
>JAWOBQ010000095.1:0-11804 GCA_046484255.1 Bacteroidales bacterium
GACAACTGCCAGTGATGGAAAAGTATATAATGTTGAACATTATAGCTTTGATATGATTTTATCCATTGGTTATCGCGTTAAATCAAAGCGGGGTACTCAATTTCGCATTTGGGCTAATAAGGTTTCAACACCGGAACAAACCAATTTCAACTTGACCTACAAAAACATAACAGCCAATATCCTGAAATAAAGGTTAGAAAATTCAGCAATTCCCATGACCGATTTTTAATTCTGGATAACAGAGATGTTTACCATATCGGAGCTTCCCTGAAAGACCTGGGCAAAAAGTGGTTTGCCTTTTCCAAAATCAACATCTCTATGGATAAAATCCTGAAAAACCTGCCAACGTAAAACGATTTTTCTGAGTGTCGGCAGACAAGCCAGGAAATATGGTTTGTGTTTTTACAGCGGTTTTAAAATTATCTTTTTTTAAACCTTCTTTTATTGCGGGGGGGGCTGTTTTTTCCGGGTTTTTCCTGATTGTTTTTCCATTGGGGAACCGGGCCGATAGTATCGCTGAGGGAAAGCTTCGGGATGGGTTTTTCAATAAGTTTTTCTATCTGGTTCAGCTTGTAGATTTCCGCGGGAGTAACAAAAGTGACGGCTTCGCCTTTGGCATCTACGCGTGCTGTTCTTCCTATGCGGTGGACATAGTCTTCAGCATCGTTAGGCATATCATAATTAATAACCATGTTGATGTCTTTGACATCGATTCCACGGCTGACCACATCAGTAGCTACCAGGGTATGAAGCTGTTTGGCGCTGAAACGCCGTAAGACATCTTCCCGGCTGCTTTGGTCCAGGTTGGAGGAGATCCCTTCCGAGGAAAATCCTGTTTTATTCAGTGCATTTACAATATCAGAAACTTTATTCTTTGTAGAGGTAAAGATAAGGATGCTGTTATAATCGCGGCGTTGATCCATAAGTTGCCGGATAGCTTTTATTTTTTGGTTTTCATATACAAGGCATATATGTTGATCGATACCTTCAGCCGGCTTGGCCAAAGAGATATTGATCTCTTCAGGATTATGAAGTACATTTTTGGCCAGTTTACGGATATTGGGCGCCATGGTAGCGCTAAACATCATTGTTTGCCGTTTTTTGGGCAAATACGATATAATCTTCTGAATATCATCAATAAAGCCCATGTCTAACATCCGGTCTGCTTCATCCAGGACCAGATGATTAAGGCCTTTAAAGTCTACATACCCCATGCTTAAATGGGATAGCAATTTTCCAGGCGTAGCTACAATGATATCTACCCCTTGTTTAAATGCATTTTTTTGTAATTCCCAGTCTTTGCCGGTACTTCCACCGTAAACGGCTATAGAGCTGGCCGGGACAAAATAGGCTAAGCCTTGTATTTGCTGATCGATTTGAATAGCCAGCTCCCGGGTAGGGACGATGATCAAAGTGTCTGTATGCTTGCCTTTCTTTCCGGTTAATTTATTGAGAACGGGCAAAACAAAAGCTGCAGTTTTGCCGGTGCCGGTTTGGGCGCATGCGATCAGGTCTTTGTTCGCGAAAATTAGGGGAATTACTTTTTGCTGTACTTTGGTAGGCGTTTCGAAACCCAGGTACGACATAGCTTCTAAAAGCTGGCCGTCTAATTTCAGATCTTTAAAATTCATAATACGGCAAAAGTAGCAAATTTTAGGGAACCAATGAAGAGTCCGCTCTAAAAACACTAAATGTATCACAGCCGCTAAAAACCAGCTTTACCCCATCCCTAAAGGGAGGCTGATTTTCAGCGGCTTCACCCTTTAGGGTTCGGGGTAAAAAGCCGGTAAAAATCAAATGTGACCTTTTTAGACCGGACTCAATGAATGTTCCCGGGAAAATAGTCTGGTGATGAACCTATCCGTATGTAGTCGGTAATCACCATGCAGTTAATCATCAGGAAGTAGCCGGGGTTTCCGCTAGGTAAAAACTCCGGGGAGTTTGCCGGAAACCGTTATTTTAGAGGCTGCAAAAGCTCTATTTTTCTACAAAATATCGTGCCGGCGAGTAGGGGTTGTTGCGCAGCTTTTGCTTAGCCCGGTTTTTCATTTTTGCTGTTAAGGCTGTAATATCTGCCAGCCCAAAAAAACCCTGTGTTAATCCGGAAGAGCTGAAGTGTATGGTGTTTTCAAATGTGTAGACCTCTTTGTTGCCGTAATAGGTTTTTTCCAGTTCTCTGGGTTTTTTCCCTATTCTGAAGCGGGGATGGAGGTAGTTTAAAAGCCGGGTGATGTTTTCCTGGGTGCCATGGTAATGCTTACAGGTATGACAATGGAACAAGATGATGCTTTTAAAGCTGATCACATCATTGAGAGTCGTTCCCCGGCAATAGGGGCAATGTTTTTCAGTTGCCTGGTCGAGCCTGTAGTTTTCGGCTATGTTGTTGAAACGTAATTTGTAGGGCGAAAGGTAATTCGAAAAATTTGCCAGGGCCAGCACTTGCTGTATGGAAATAAAAGCCAGAATAGCGACCAGCAAAGGCTGGCCGTTAAAAAGAAAACCGTCGAAAGCACCGTGGAGGATCACGGCCCAAAGAAATGCGATCCCCAGGGTTTTCAGGCTTTTCCCGTTATAAACTATGCGATACAGCGCATATCCCATGAAAACACTGAACGTAATATGCATGGGCGTGCTTATAAATAACCGTAAAAACAGAAGATATTCGCTGCCTTCAATACGGGTAGCATACATATAGTTTTCTATCAGCGAAAACCCTAAGGCTACGCAGGCCATGTAAATAATAGAGTCGTTAACTTCACTGATCTGTTTCCGGATAATCGGCCAGCAGACAACCAGTCCTAAAAGCTTGGCCAGCTCTTCAACAGGGCCGATAACCAATAGCGCACCGGTGAACGTATAGGTAAAAGCCGCTGGTAAAAATGGCATAATGACTTCATACAGAGCTAATCCAATAAACACAGAAGAGAACCCGCCGATCAAAACCGCCACCAACATAGACCAATAAGGCTCCCGGTCGTAGATGTCGAAACGCTGCAAATAACGAATGGCCAGTACTCCTAAGATAAATGATATGAAAATGCTTATTAATGACCAGTCCATACAAAAATTCTTTTTCAGGCGAAAATAGGAAGAGTTCGGTCTAAAAACACTAAATGTATCACAGCCGCTAAAAATCAGCTTTACCCCATCCCTAAAGGGTGGCTGATTTTCATCGGCTTCACCCTTTAGGGTTTGGGGCAAAAAGCCGCTGAAAATCAAATATGGCCTTTTTAGACTGGACTCTAAAAAGATTACCGGAATTAACCCGCAATTTCCTTAAAAAACCCCCTAAATGCTGGTCTTTTTTATTTCATTATCCCGGTCCTGTACATTCCTTTTGTATGATGAGTCTGCTCTAAAAGCTCAAAGTTTATCACACCCCCGGAAAATCAGCTTTGCCCAATCCCTTAAAGGGGGTGGATTAAGTTGATTGCCCAATCAACCCAATCAACCTATCAACTCAATGCACCAAACCCACTCATAAATTCAACCAACTTAATCAACTTAATTACTCAGTCACTATTTTCAGGGTAATTCCAATATCATCATGAATAAAGTTATCTTTCAGGTCATCAAAAACTGATTTTGATCCATAATTTACATTCCATTTGGTTCGGTCGATCAAAAATTGAGGAGCTATAAGTTCGATTTTATCATTATCAAACAAGATATTTGCATTAAAGCTGATATTTTTGCTGATATCTTTGATGGTAAGGTTTCCGGAAATTTCATGGGTTAGTTTTAATCCGTCTTTGAATTTATCGCTGTCGTTTTCTTTAACTTCTGTGATATCAAAGGTAATTGTAGGGAAGGTATCCGTATTAAAAAAATCCGGGGAATTGAGGTGGTCTGTAAGTTTTTGATTTTCTTTGGGATCTTCAAGGTCTTCCACGCTAAGATTTGCAATATCGAAGGTAAATTTACCGCCTGTAATATTCTTTTTATGTTGGTTAATTTTTCCTTCAATAATAGGGACAAAACCGTGGTGTTCACCGGTTGGTTTTGTTCCAAGCCATTTTACGGAGCTTTGTTCTGTGTTTACCGTTAAAGCTTTATCTTGAGATTTTTGGACTTCCCGGGCATCTGTTGCTTGAGATTTTTCTCCGCCGGGGTTTTTGCATGCCTGGATCATACTTACGGTAATTAATGTAAGAGCCAGAATTTTAAGGGTACTTGTTTTCATGTTTTTCCTGTTTGTGGTTAATCAAAAATTAAACAATTTTTAATCATTTTTGTTGATTCGCAATTATTACTTTCGCAGTCTTCATGAGAACAGACCGACAGATATTAGACCTGGCTTTGCCTAATATAGTGAGCAACATCACAGTACCGTTGTTGGGGATGGCTGATCTTGCTTTGATGGGTCATTTGGCATCCAAAGAGCATATTGGTGCCATTGCTTTGGGGACCACCATATTTAATATGTTATATATGGTGTTTGTATTCCTCAGGATGGGCACCAGTGGGTTTACCGCTCAGGCTTATGGCGCTAAACAAAATACGGAAAGTATCCTTACGCTGGGCCGGGGGCTTTTCGTGGCTCTCAGTGCGGCAATGTTGATCTTGTTGATGCAAAGCCCCATTGAACACTTGAGTTTTTACATTCTGGAGGCTTCTCAGCATGTGGAGGAGTTAAGCCGTTCATATTTCGCCATACGTGTTTGGGCCGCACCGGCTACGATTAGCATTTATGTTTTCAACGGCTGGTTTATCGGAATGCAAAATGCGAGGATCCCTATGATGATGGCAATTACCATCAATGTTGTTAATATAGGGTTGAATATTATTTTCGTATATTTTCTGAACATGTCTTCCGATGGTGTGGCGCTGGGCACTGTGATCGCTCAATACACCGGGCTGGCCATGGCCTTATTCTTTCTGTTTCGAAAATTCAGCCATATATTGCCTTTATGGAGCTGGAAGCCCATGATGCAACTCAGTGCTATTAAGCGGTTTGTAAAAGTAAACAGTGATATTTTTATCCGCACGATCGTTTTGATCTCTTCCCTGTCTTTTTTTACTGCTATATCTGCCCAGGCCGGGGATACGATCCTTGCCGTTAATTCTATTTTGCTTCAGTACTTTCTGTTATTTTCCTATTTTCTGGACGGCTTTGCGTATGCTGCAGAAGCTTTGGCAGGTAAATATTTCGGTGCCGGCCAAAGATATAAACTCCGTCATGTTGTCAGGAGGTTGTTTTTATGGGGCTTTATAATTGCTGTGCCTTTTACTTTGTTGTATATTTTTGGAAATAGCTTGATATTAAAGTTATTGACAGATCAAACGGAAGTAGTAGAAAGTGCAGCTCCTTATTTGTTTTGGGTAGCATTTATTCCATTGATCACTTTTCCGGCTTTTCTGTGGGATGGCATTTACATAGGGGTAACTGCGTCCAGGCCTATGAGAAATACGATGATCATTGCGTCTTTATTGGTTTACCTGCCGGTTTTTTATAGCCTTCGTCCTTTGATCGGGAATCATGGCCTTTGGCTGGCCTTGTTGTTGTTTATGGCTGCCCGCGGCATTTTGCTCGGTACGATGGCAAAACAAAAGATATACAATGCCAAAACTTCTTAAGCCAAAACTAAAAAGTATTCTGTTTGTTGAATATCTGATAATGGAAAAAATATGATCATGGCAAAGAAAACAACAGGCAGTAAGGGGCAATTATCTGTGTTAGACAAGCTGAAGTTAGATTCCCATGCGATCCTTGAGGATTATCGTCTGGGATGGTTAAGCCGCAATATCAGCCTGATCGGAAGGCGGGAGGTGTTAACGGGCAAGGCCAAGTTTGGCATTTTCGGGGATGGAAAAGAAGTGGCACAGCTTGCTATGGCCCGAATGTTTCGGGAAGGTGACTGGCGAAGCGGCTATTACCGGGATCAAACCTTTATGATGGCCACGGGAAACCTGAGCGCGGAGCAGTTTTTCGCACAGCTTTATGGAGATACCGACCTGAAAGCTAATCCTGATAATGGGGGTCGTCTGATGAATAATCATTTTGCAAGCCGTTTGCTGGATAAAGATGGGGAGTGGCGTGATCAGACGCGGCTAAAGAATACTTCTGCCGATATTTCACCTACGGCAGGGCAAATGCCCAGGCTTTTAGGGTTGGCCCAGGCATCTAAAATATACCGGCAGGCTGAAGGCCTTCAGGGTTCCAATATTTTTTCCAAAAAAGGAGATGAGGTGGCCTTTGGGACGATCGGCGATGCTTCCACTTCTGAAGGCCATTTCTGGGAAACCATGAATGCTGCTGCTGTTCTTCAGGTGCCTCTGGCCATGTTCGTTTGGGATGACGACTACGGCATTTCCGTTCACAAAGAATATCAAACCGTAAAGCAAAGTATTTCGGAAGCACTGAAAGGATTTCAACGACAAAATGGCAATGGCATCGAGATTTATAAAACGGAAGGATGGGATTATGCGAAAATGTTGGAAGTATTTGACAAAGGGATAGCAAAGGCACGGCAGGAGCATATCCCCGTTTTGTTTCATGTAGACCAATTGACTCAACCCCAGGGGCATTCCACTTCCGGCTCGCATGAGCGCTATAAAAGCAAAGAGCGACTGCAGTGGGAACAAGAGCATGATGCTCTGGTAAAAATGCGGGAATGGCTGCTTGAACAGGAAATTGCCGGGGAACAAGAGCTGGATGCCATTGAAAAAGAAGCACAGAAAACCGCTAAAGAAGCGCGTAAAAATGCCTGGAAAAATTTTTCCGGGCCTTTGAAGCAAAAACAAAATGAGCTGCTCAGGGTCATGGATATCAGCCAATGTAATTGTGCCGAAAGCATTAAGATCGACCAGATGAAGCAGGAGATCAAACAGATCGCTGAGCCGGTTCGTAAGGATGTGATCTCCAATGGTAAAAAAATGCTGCGGCTGATCTGCGACAACTGCAGCAACCCGGAGTCTTCCCTGCGTGTGAATGTAAACCGCTGGCTCAAAAAAGAGTGGCAAGAGGGAAGGGCGGTCTACAGCAGCCATTTATATGCAGAAAATGAATACTCTGCCCGTAATATCCCGCATGTTAAAGCGCAATATTCCGATAATTCTGCTGAGGTTCCCGGCCGGGAAATCTTACGGGATAATTACCATCATATCTTTAAAAACAACCCCCAGGTTATGGTATTTGGCGAGGATGTGGGCAAAATCGGGGGCGTAAACCAGAGTTTTGAAGGATTGCAGGAAAAATACGGGGAGTTGCGCGTAGCGGATACCGGGATTCGCGAGGCTACCATAATCGGGCAGGGGATTGGGCTTGCGCTTCGCGGGTTACGACCCATCGCCGAAATTCAATATTTCGATTATCTACTTTATGCTTTACAGACCATTAGTGATGACCTGGCAACCCTGCATTATCGTACAAAAGGCGGGCAAGCCGCTCCTTTGATCATTTCTACGCGTGGGCACCGCCTGGAAGGAATATGGCATTCCGGTTCTCCTTTGAGCATGGTGATTAACTCTATACGAGGCGTGAATGTATTGCTGCCACGGAATATGACTCAGGCCGCCGGTTTTTACAATACCATGCTTAAAGCGAATGAACCTGCACTGATCATTGAACCTTTAAATGCATACCGCCTTAAAGAAAAACAGCCGCAGAATATTGGGGAATATACTACCCCTGTGGGTGTGCCCGAGCGCCTGAAAGCCGGAAAAGATGTTACGGTGCTAACATATGGATCCTGCGTGAGAATAGCACAGGATGCTATAGAACAGCTTACAGAATTTGGCGTGGATGCTGAACTGATTGATGTGCAATCCTTATTGCCGTTTGATGTTCATCATACCATTGTGCAGTCATTGAAAAATACCAATAAAATTGTATTTTTTGATGAAGATGTGCCCGGGGGTGCTACAGCATTTATGATGCAAAAAGTATTGGAAGAGCAAAAAGGCTATCGTTATCTGGACTCCGAACCAGTTACCGTTACAGCTCAGCAACACCGCCCGGCATATAGTACGGATGGCGACTATTTCTCAAACCCGAATGCAGAAGATGTGTTTGAGGCTGTTTATAATCTGATGCACGAATATAATCCGGCACGATACCCTAAAATATTCTGAAGGCCTGAAAACATAGTATAATCTTAAATATCATAGTATGAACATTATCGTTACAGGTGCAAGCAGAGGGATCGGATATGAGTTGGTTAAGTGGTTTGCCAAACAGGGTAAGCATAATATCCTTGCCCTTTCGCGAAATAAAAAAAACCTCGGCTTGCTGAAACAGGAAGCAGGACAGGCCGGAAGGGCATATATGGATTATTTCCCTTTTGATGTTAGCGGAAATCAATATGATGAGGTTTTACTTCCATGGGTGAGATCCCATATGGGGACTGTGGATATCCTTATTAATAATGCCGGCAGCTTATTGCCGGAAAAAGTGGAAAAGACTACCGACAGCGCATTCGATTCACAGTTTGATGTAAACATTAAAGGTCCTTTTAAAATGGTCAGGGCCCTGCATGCATACTTTTCTGAGAATGCACACATCGTTAATATCACCAGTATGGGGGGCTATCAGGGGAGTGTGAAGTTTCCCGGATTAGGGATTTACAGTGCTTCCAAGGGAGCTTTATCCATATTTACGGAAGCCCTTGCCGAGGAGTGGAAAGAGCGGAAGATATTTGTAAATGCATTGGCTTTGGGGGCAGTGCAAACGGAAATGCTGGAGGAAGCTTTTCCAGACATGGAAGTGGATAAAAAGCCTTCGGAAATGGCAGCATATATCGGCTCCTTTGCTCTAAGCGGGCATCAGTTTTATAACGGAAAAGTGCTTCCGGTGACAAACTCCACACCCTGACACCAAACTCAGAATTTCAGTTTTTCAGGCAGCGGACATACAGCCCGTTTTTTTTGCTCAGCGATCGTTTTAATACTTGATTTCTGTTTTTGGACAGATAAATAAACCATGCATCATGGGTGTTGATCTGTGTAGCTGTCCACCATCGCCCAAACCCGCCGGTACCGGAAAATGAGCCGAACTTATGACGGTAGCCCCCGGGCAGGGCATTAAATCCATAGTTGTCTGTATTTTTATGGCTTGGGCCCCATCCAGTTGTCGATTTTAAGGCTGTGCCTTCCGTATCCTTGTAGCCGTGGGCCGATAAATAATCTTTCAGGCTTATCCATTCCGATTCGCCGGCGACATGCCAGCCTTGCGGGCATAAGGAAGTTGTGTTTATCGCGTACCAGTTGTACAATGCTCCATATTTGCCGCCCCAGGATGCAGAATCGTTCTCATACCAGCAATAAGCCCCGGAAGTTTGACCCTGCCAGGCTGAATTCTCCCTGACATGCTGAATAGGTGTGCCATCATTGTATGTGGTAACCTTCAGGTTTTCTGCCATCCATTCCTGTTTCCCGATAATCACGGTCTTATAGGTGTTACCGTCGATATCACTGACCGTACTCTTATTGAAGGCTGCTGAACTGCCTGTAGGCTTCAGCCCTTGCTGGCTATGTGAAGCCGGGAGCCCGAAAATGATCAAAAAAAATGAATAAAGAAAAAATGGTTTAAATATCATTATTCCCCTTAATCACGTTTGCCGTTATTAAAAATCGAAAGTGTCGTCACCTTCATAGTCTACATGTTCCCCTTTTTTGTTAACATAAAACACTTCTTCTCCTTTAAGGACTTTAGCCTTGGTGCCGTTATCATAAGAGAATTCGGTGATATAATTATAAACGGGTTCCAGCACTATATTGCCTTCACGGTCTATACAGCCCTTCTTTTCGCCTTTTACGAGCCGTCCCCAGTTGTTATCATTCAAATCGAAACCTAAAAATTCATCAAATTCAGCAGGGACGACCATTTGGCCCTGGCGGTCAATGAATCCTATTTTTTCATCTTTAACCACTTTGCACCATTTTCCCTCGTTCCATTCAAATTTGGATAGCTCATCGTATTCCGGGGCAAGAACCTTGTTGCCCTGCCGGTCAATAAAACCCATAAGACCGTCGTCTGTGGTTACCCGAATCCAGGAATCGTCATTCCAGCGGAACCCGGTTACTTCTTTATAAACAGGCTCCACTACTTCTTTGCCCTCTTGATCTATATAACCATAACCATTGTTGCTTAAGACTTTCCCCCATTTTCCATCGTTTGTATGAAATTTGTAAACCTCCTGGTATTTTGGCCTTACCACTTCTTTCCCCTCAAGGTTGATAAAACCAAAACGTCGCTTGTTGAATACTTGTGCCCATGAGTCATTGTTCCATTCAAAATCAGATATCTCTTCATATTTGGGCTTGACAATAATATTATCATTACTGTCCAGGATCCCGAATAATCCGTTCTGATAGATCAATGTATATTTTCCATCATTGTAATCTGTAGAAAATTTTTCATACTCCTGGCTGTGTAACATTACGACAGACGCCAAAAATGCAAGGATAAGGCTTAATTTGTTCATTGGTTTATTTTTTTTAATAAATAATAAGGCTTATTTGTACCTGTTTTAATCAGAACTACCTATAAAAAACGCAAACATACAAAAAATATTGAATAAGTCCGGTCTAAAAAGGGCACAGTTTGATTTTCAGCGGCTTTTTGCCCCGAACCCTAAAGGGTGAAGCCGCTGAAAATCAGCCACCTTTAAGGATGGGGCAAAGCTGATTTTTAGCGGCTGTGATAAATTTTGTATCTTTAGACCTGACTCAATCTTGTTTTTATTGTATTATAATCGAGATAGTATAGTATCTTTATTGATATGCTGTTAAACTGGTTAATTCGAAAAACCTGTTCCAGGCTTTGGTAATAGCTTATATCAGTTTTTCCCCCCTGTTCCAGAAGTTCATTTTTCCAGACCACGGACATTTCACTTCCGGGGGCAAATCGCCAGTTATATGAAAGATCAATATTAAAGGCGTTAAAATTAATATTATAATCTTCGGTGATTTTTTTTGTTTTCAGGCTGCCGTCGGGTTGCAGCGTAAAATATTCCTGATAATTCACCTTTGCGTGATAATGTCTTGCTCTCAGGTTCAGGCCGTGTTTCACGTTAAAAATATAGCGAAATGTCAGTGTGCTGGTAGTTGTTTGTGTATTTCGTCTTCCGAAAATAACATCCGGTGGAATATATGTTGTAAATCCATGATCGTTAATGTTTTTTTCAACTTGTCCTTTTAAGGTGATAAATATTTTATCGTTTACCCGGAAGCGTGGTTGGAGGCGGAGCATATACTCCTGTTTGTTCCATTGCGGGGTCTGTCCATAGTCGCCTCCTCCGTCCAGGGCTAATTGTTTTCGATAATCGGATGAAATCCAGAAACCCGCTTTCCATTTAGCCGGCCGGTTGAAAACCGCATGCTCAACGCGGGCTTCATAATAATCGCGTTGTACTTGCGGCTGTATATGACCGGAGAACCCAAGAGACATATGGTTTTTTAATGTCCCTCTGCTATTCAGGTTGATGCTGAGATCAGAAAAACGTTGCGGCTTATATAATCGCTGGTAGTTCATGTTAATTATATTCCGCCAGTTTAAAAATATCCAGACCGGATTTAAGGTGCGATGGCCAAACTCCAGGTTGCTTTTGGTGTAATTATTCCTTGAAAGATAGCCCATGTCATTGGGGTCGTACTTATCCGAGATCGTTTGATGTTTCAGTTCAAAAATAAAATTACCTGTTTCTTTTTCCAGTTCCAGCTCATAATTATAGCCCAGTTCCGGTTTATGGCCTTTTCTGTATTTTTGTGAGATTAACCCTACTCCTTCAAGGCTGTAGCTTTGTTGTTTGTTTTTAATGTTGAACTCTGTACCCGAAACATTTGCCGAATAATTATTGTCAAAT
>JAWOBQ010000115.1:0-7325 GCA_046484255.1 Bacteroidales bacterium
TTTTTAAGAAGGTTGCTAAACAGAAACCTTTTGTAATACAGTATGAAACAATTCATCTGAATGAACTCTCTATTTTGCCGGACTAAAAATCCGGCGATATGAGTTTGCCAACGTTTGTATAGAGATGCCAAAAGTATAATTTTTTTGGCAATAACTTATCATGAAATAAAAAATCATTGATGCGTCCGGTCTAAAAAGGGCACATTAGATTTTCAGCGGCTTTTTACCCCGAACCCTAAAGGGAGAAGCCGCTGAAAATCAGCCTCCCTTTAGGGATGGGGTAAAGCTGATCTTTAGCGGCTGTGATAAATTTAGTGTTTTTAGACCGGCCTCATGGATTATTCAGGATTTTTTAACAGGCTATAGGATGTAAATATGGATGCATTAAGTCTTGATTTGCAAAGGATTATAAATTATCCTGATACGCTGTGGCTTAAAGTTTTCAACATTTCAGTGTGTATAAATATATTATTACTTTTGGGCAATTAATTTATATTTTTTACTTTTGGCCCAAATTATATGAATAGATTCGTTTAGTCCAGACTCAAATAAATATAGATTTGTACATTTTAGAAGGGATTATTTAGAGGCTGTCTGTAAAGTCGAGTGTTTGATTTTCAGCGGGTGTAATAAATTTTGAGTTTTTAGAGCAGACTCATAGATTAATTTTCATAATTAAAAACGGAATATAAAATTTAGTAAATAAAAAACCAACATTATGTTAAAAGGACATCCTAAAGGATTATTCGTAGCCTTTTTTGCCAATATGGGAGAACGCTTCAGTTATTATACCATGTTAGCAATTTTTGTGCTGTATCTTCAGGCCAAATTCGGTTTTTCGGCCGGACAGGCAGGAGATTACTACGGTGGGTTTCTGTTCGGAATCTACTTTTTGCCTATTGTAGGAGGTATTATTGCCGACCGTTATGGGTATGGAAAAACTATTTTATGGGGTATTATTATTGCCTTTTTCGGGAAGATCATTCTTACTGCGCCGGGATTTCTTGAAGAGGGACTGTTGACGATGCGTCATGAATTAGTTGTTATTATTGTATCTTTGGTTGTCATTTCATTCGGCACCGGGCTTTTTAAAGGCAATTTGCAGGCGCTTGTCGGAAAGCTTTATGATCAGCCTATGTTTGCTCCTCAACGCGATAATGCGTTTAACGTTTTTTATATGGGGATCAACATCGGAGCGTTTTTTGCTCCTTTTGCCGCTACGGGCGCAGTAAATTATGTGTTGCAGATGAAGAACTTTGTATATGAAAACAGCATGCCTCATCTGACTACACTTCATAACAGTGTTCATCCTTTCCTCGACAAAACCATAGGAACGGTGCAGAATACCTTTAGTGGTACGGTGCATTACAATGATAAAATTGCAAACTATCAGCAGGAGATGGGAGGATTTGGTGAAAATATAACAGCATTTGCCGATACCTATACAAATTCTCTTTCTACCGGATACAGTGCTGCTTTTGGCGTGGCAGCCGTAGCTATGCTTATTTCCTGGGTTGTGTTTGTCATCTTTAAAAAGCATTATCAGCATGCGGATGTTACTGCCAGGCAAGCAGCAGCGAAAGCGGCCCAGGAAGGTAGAGAAGATGATACCATTAAGCTTTCGAAAGAAGAAGAGAAAAAAAGGCTGGTTGCACTCGGATTGGTATTTATTACCGTTGCATTTTTCTGGATGGCTTTCCACCAAAATGGGTTTACGATGACTATTTTTGCACGGGATTACACGGTAAGCGAGGTAAGTACCTTTGATTACATGTTTTTCGATCTTCGCTCGTTCCTGCCCATTTTAGCAGCCCTTGGAGGGTTTATTCTAATGTTAAGTAGAAAAGCAGCGCTAAGATCAAGGTTGATAGGGGCCGGGATCTTTGTGGCCGGAGCGGCAATTGCTTATTATGTGCACAGTACCTTTGAAGCGAATCCGGTAATTGAGCCTCAGCTTTTCCAATCGTTTAATCCGATTTTTATCGTTTTCCTTACGCCTGTAATTATTAGCTTTTTTATCTGGCTGCGGAAGCGCGGAAAAGAACCTTCCTCACCCAAGAAAATTGGCATTGGGATGTTTATTACCGGCCTGGGCTTCGTGGTGATGATGATAGGAGCGTTGAAGCTGCAGTCGGTTACCGGCCTGAGTCCATATTGGCTCATCGGGACCTACTTTACATTAACCGTTGCCGAGCTGTTCCTGAGCCCGATAGGGATTTCGTTTGTTTCCAAAGTAGCCCCGCCCCGGTTTTCAGGGCTGGCACAAGGAGGCTGGCTCGGAGCTACAGCTATCGGAAATCTGATGGCAGGTCTTGTCGGAAAGCTATGGGATGTTATCGAGATATGGCAGTTCTTCCTTTTGATGGTTGTGCTTACCGTACTTTCCGGAATATTTATCTTCTCCATTATGGGGATATTGAAAAGGGCCACAGAATCATCTCCCCAAAGTTAATCTCAATGTGAAACGAAAATAATTTTAAAAAATGAAAAATCCAATAGTAATCATAAGCAGCCTGGTGTTAAGTTTATTGATCTTCAATAGCTGTGGCAGTGATGCTCCCGCGGATCATCTGGCGGATCTGGAAGCCATTAACAGCAATATTGAAAAAATTGCTGAAAAATCCGAATCCATTTCTTCTCATGAAGAGGCATTCACCATATTGCGTGATCTTAACCAGGAAATCAAAAGTATGAGAGGAACTGTTTTAGCCATTGATGAAGAATACAGAGACTTATCGGAATCGGAATTCGAAGAAGCTAAACAGTCGCCGGAATTTAAAGAGCGGATGCAGCGGTTTGAGCAGATCATGGAAAAAATGGATGCATCATTGCAAAAGATTAAACGCAATGTCGAGCCTTATAAGTCTGATAGACAGGTGAAAAACATGATTGAAAAACTTGAAAATATCTTGATTTCCCGATAAATTTTACAACATAACAATCGGGAAGATTAAGAGTGAAAAGGCTGTATCTTTTAGGTGCAGCCTTTTTTGCAGCCTTTTACCGGCTATTTGGTGGCCCTCCCGGGTCCGCTCCGGCGAGGCCAAAGGGCGGCTTTAATAGTTTCTGTTTTTGCCTATCTTTGCATTATGATATATTCCTGGGGAACAGAGCGCCGCTTTAATGCCTATGTAGACCACCTGAAGGATACTTACGGGCATCGTATTCAGAAAGTAGCTGTTGATGCAGGCTTTACCTGCCCCAACAGGGACGGTAGCTTAGGGCATAGGGGGTGTACGTATTGTGACAATCAGGCTTTTACTCCTTCTTATTGCCGGAATACACACAGCATTACCGAACAAATAAAAAAGGGTATAGCTTTTCAAAAGGTGCGTTATAAAAATGCAAAAGGGTTTTTTGCTTATTTTCAGGCATATTCCAATACCTATGCATCTTTAGAGGAATTGAAAAAACGGTATGAGGAAGCTCTTTCCATTGAAGAGATCCAGGGCCTGGTTATCGGCACACGCCCGGATACGGTGGATGCGCAAAAACTCGATTACCTGGCGGAACTGGCTCAGGAATACCATATTACCGTGGAGTATGGAGTGGAATCCTGTTATAATAAAACATTGAAGCGTATTGCCCGTGGGCATGACTTTGAAACAAGCCGGAAGGCAATTGAAGAAACAGCTAAGCGCAGGCTGCCCGTAGGCGTACATCTGATATTGGGACTTCCCGGTGAATCAAGGAAGGATATGCTGAAACAGGCGAAGATATTATCACAATTACCGGTTTCCAATCTGAAATTACATCAATTGCAACTGATAAAAAATACAGGCATGAGCAGGGAATATCATAAAGACCCCGGACAATTCCTGCTTTTCGACTATGAAACTTACAAAGATTTTGTGGTGGATTTCCTGGAATTTCTCTCCCCCCGTATAAAAATTGAACGTTTAGCAGGAGAAGTTCCGCCTAAATTTATTACGGCCGGACAATGGGATATTCGAAATGACCGGATCTTATACGGAATAGAGCAACAACTGCGCAAAAGAAATACCTGGCAGGGAAGAAAATACACTAATCTATAAGGAATTTGGAAGAAAATTTCAATTCCGGCCTAAGCTTTATTGGTAGTTTGATAATGTTGTTCTATATTTGCAGCCTTATTTGAAAAAGCATTACTAATATAATATTTTTTACTCATGCAGAATAAAGGAGCTATTAGGCTTTTTGCCATTGTGTTTGCCATTGTGAGTTTGTATCAGTTATCATTTACTTATTTCAGTAATAAAGTAGAAAATGATGCTGTTGAATACGCTCATCGTCAAAAAATTCAGGAAAGAGCCATGGAAATGGCTGAAGGAGAAGAACTGCTTGAACGTTATTATTATGATTCTCTTTCTCAGGCTGCCAGGCAATATTATCTGGACTCAATGGCCGGAGAAACAGTGTATAATATAGGTATTCGTCAGTACACTTTTCAGGAATGTAAGGAACGTGAGCTGAATCTCGGGCTTGATCTGAAGGGGGGGATGAATGTTACCCTGGAAGTTGCGGTGATGGATGTCATTAAGAGTATGGCCGCTGATCGCTTTGCGGACGACCCTAATTCTACGTTCAACAAGGCTTTGGAGTTGGCACGGGAAAAACAAAAAGCGAGCCAGGATGATTTTACGGATTTGTTTTATGAATCGATAAAAGAAATTGATCCCGACCAAAACCTGGCACCCATATTTACCACTATTGATATGCGTGACCGCATCAGCCCCGGCGATTCGGATGAAGAAGTACTGGAGGTGATCAAAGCGGAGGCTGATAATGCGATTGACCGCTCCTTTGAGATTTTGCGTACCCGGATTGACCGTTTTGGGGTTGCACAGCCCAATATTCAAAAGTTGGGAAATTCCGGCCGGATCCTGGTAGAACTTCCCGGTGTTAAAGAACCCGAACGTGTGCGCAAGCTTTTGCAGGGAACCGCACATTTGCAGTTCTTTGAAACGTATGATTTTACAGAGGTTTATGAATATTTTACCGAAGCCAACGAGCGCATTTCTAAAATTGTACGGGGAGAAGAATTAAGAACAGAAAAACAAGATACCCTTGAGGAGGGGCAGGAAACGGATACCGTGCAGGATGTTTTACTGGATCATGATGAGCCAGCAGTAGCGTATGACCCGGAAGAAGGCCATAGTGAAGATGTGTTGGAGGAGGGTGAAGGCCAGGAAGAGGAAACCCCCGTGGATGATTTATCCGAATTGGTAGAAACTGAAGATACCCTGAGTGAGGAAGAGCCTTCTGATGATGCTTTGTTTCGTATACTGCAGCCCAGCTTTAGCCAGGACCAGGAGGGAAGGGTATTCCCAATGGAAGGCCCGGTGGTTGGATATGCTCAGGTAAAAGATACTGCATTGGTAAATCGATATCTGAGCTTGTCTCAGGTTAAAGCTTTATTCCCCAGAGATATGAAGCTTGCCTGGTCGGTAAAACCTATGGAAGACAGGCCTGATGTATATATGCTGATCGCTCTTAAAACGGAACGTGATGGAAGTGCTCCGCTAAGTGGAGATAAAATAGTAGATGCCCGGCAGGATGTTGGGCAGCAGGGAGATATGGAAGTATCCATGACAATGGATTCCGAAGGAGCCCGGATCTGGAAGCGCCTGACAGCTGCTAATATTGGAAAATCTATTGCTATTGTTCTGGATAATTATGTGTATTCTTTCCCTACCGTGCAGTCGGAAATTCCAAACGGACGGTCTTCCATTACAGGAAATTTTACTACAGCAGAAGCACAAGACCTGGCGAATATCCTGAAAGCAGGTAAACTCCCGGCGCCCGCAAATATTGTCGAAGAGGCTGTTGTGGGCCCATCACTGGGGGAAGAAGCGGTCAATGCAGGCCTTATCTCGTTTATTATTGCCTTTGTTGTCGTGCTGCTGTATATGATCTTTTATTACAGTAAAGCTGGAATGATAGCCGATTTGGCCTTGTTAACCAATGTGTTCTTTATCTTTGGTGTGCTGGCTTCCCTGCAGGCTGTCCTTACCCTGCCAGGAATTGCAGGGATCGTCCTGACTCTGGGGATGGCCGTAGATGCCAATGTGATTATTTATGAAAGAATAAAAGAAGAGGTCAGAGCCGGTAAAGGAAAAAAACTCGCTATTGCCGACGGATATAGAAATGCATATTCTGCAATTATTGATGGTAACGTTACAACACTGCTCACAGCTGTGGTATTGGTGATCTTTGGTACCGGACCGGTTAGAGGCTTTGCGACTACATTGATAATTGGTCTTATGACTTCCTTGTTTACCGCCATATTCCTTTCAAGGTTGATCTTTTCCTGGATGCTTACCAAAAATATCGACCCCACAATGGGGAACCGCTTTACTATAAATACCTTAGCAAAAGCTAACTTTAACTTTCTGGGGAAACGAAAAATTATGTATGTAGTCTCAGCCCTGGTTATCTTTGCCGGTATCGTTTCCCTGTCAACCAAAGGCCTGAATATGGGTATTGATTTTACCGGAGGACGTTCGTATATAGTGCGTTTCGACCAGGATATCAATACCGTGGACTTAAGGGAATCGCTTAATCAGCAGTTTGTGGGAGAGGAGGGAGAAAGATTCAACCCTGAAGTGAAAACCTTTGGCCCGGAAAATCAAGTGAAGATCACCACCCGTTTCCTGATTAATGATAACCGGGAAGAAGCCGATTCAATCGTGGAAAGCCGCCTCTATGAAGGATGTAAAGAATTCTTCGCCGCGGAGATCGAACGGGAAGAATTTTTGTCTGATGCCGATGAAAAGGTGATAGGTAATTTGAGCTCTCAAAAAGTAGGGCCTACTATTGCCAGAGATATTAAACAAAATGCCGTGATGGCTATTGGCATTGCCCTGGTGTTTATGTTTTTGTATATCGCAGTTCGGTTCCGGAAATGGCAGTTTGGAATTGGTGGATTATCGGCATTGTTCCATGATTCTTTAATTGCCGTCTCTATGTACTCTATCTTTTACGGCCTGTTACCCTTCTCAATGGAAGTGGACCAATCGTTTATCGCTGCTATACTCACCATTATCGGTTATTCTATTAATGACTCGGTGGTGATCTTTGACAGGATCCGTGAACATAATAAATTGTATCCTAAACGCGAGCTCAAAGATAATATCAACTCTGCCCTGAACAGCACCCTGGCCCGTACCTTTAATACATCAGGAACTACATTTGTCGTGTTGTTGATCATTTTCTTGTTCGGGGGTGAAGTGATCAGAGGCTTTGCCTTTGCTTTGATGGTTGGTGTATTGATAGGTACATACTCTTCCTTGTTTAATGCATCCCCGGTAGCTTATGATTTGATCATGCGCGGAAACAAAAAGAAA
>JAWOBQ010000227.1:0-9862 GCA_046484255.1 Bacteroidales bacterium
AGTTTGGCGATAAGACAGTCTTGTATCATGACCAGCAGAGGGATCAAAGTTGTTATATATATCAGTTTGAGAATTTAAAAAATGCGGGTGCTTGCGAATAATCAGCGGTAAATATAAAGGCCGGCGCCTGGCCCCGCCTGCGGGCTTACAGGTACGCCCCACAACCGGGCAGGCCAGGGAAGCCTTGTTTAATATATTAATGACCCGCGACCTGCAACAGCTTGAAGTGCTTGATTTATTTGCAGGAACCGGCAGTATTAGCTTTGAGTTTATTTCACGGGGTGCAGCAAAAGTGGTGGCCATAGAAAAAAATTACCGCTGTGTGGAATTTATTATTGCCGTGCAAGAGCAACTGGAAATACATAACATGATGACATACCAGGCCGATGTTATGAAGTTTCTGCAACGAACGGAAGATACCTATGATATTATCTTTGCCGATCCCCCTTACGATATGGAGGAGCTCCATTTGCTGCCCGACAAAATCCTGACAAACAATTACCTGAAACCCGAAGGCATGTTGATCCTTGAACATGATAAAAGACATGATTTCTCAGATCATCACGCGATCCGTGATCAACGAAGGTATGGAAAAGTGCATTTCAGTTTTTTTTCATAACGAGACTGGCCTTAATCACTTTATTTTTGCATCTTTGTTCTTTAATATAAGCAGTGGAACCATGAATGAAAAAATAGCCGTTTTTCCGGGCTCCTTCGATCCCATATCAGTCGGGCATAAGTCAATAATTACCAGAGCTGTCCCCTTGTTTGATAAAATTATCGTCGCTATAGGGAGAAATGCACAAAAAAAAGAATTCTTCAGTATTGAAAAGCGCCTTTGCTGGATACGTAAAGTGTTCAAAGATTATCCCTGCATAGAAGTTGATCAGTTTTCCGGCCTGACAGTGGATTATTGCCGCGAAAAAGGGGCAAAATATATCCTGAGAGGCCTACGTACATCAGCCGATTTTGAGTTTGAACGAAGTGTCGGACAAGTTAATAAAATGCTTTATACAAAGATTGAAACTGTTTTCTTGCTAACAAAACCTGAACATACGGCTTTAAATTCATCTGTTATCCGCGATATTATCCGTCATAAGGGAGATGTCAGAGGTTTTGTCCCGGAAGAGATCGATGGGCAGGAATTGATGGAGAAATAAACCGGGCCATGTTCCGTTAAAACAAATGGGAATGTTAGCTAATATTCTTAATATGAAAATGTTACAACTTTTTTTCCTGCTGGTTATATTGACGGCTTTGGCCGGGGGTACGCTATATGGCAATACGGTGATAAAAGGGGAGGTGAAAAATGCCGGTAACAGGGATATCAGAATACGTAAATATCAGGACTATCTTTCAATGACCCCTGTGCAGCTCGCTAAAGTTCAACCCGGTGAAAACGGGCAATTTACGTTGAACTTCTTTATTTCACAAACTGAATATATGATACTGTCCATAGGCTTTAAAGAAGCTTATCTGTTTGTGCAACCCGGTGATACCTTAACCCTGGAAATTGATTATAAGACCCGAATCGAAAAACCCCAGGGAACACTCCCGCTTAAGCAACCTTTAGATATTAAGTTCGGGAAAGACCGTGATACCTCTATCCAGGGACGGGTATTTGAATTTGATTCCTTGTTCAGTTCATCGTTTACCGCCGAAAAGATCAAATATATCATTTATCAGCGTAATGTTAAAATGTATGATAGTTTAAAGCATATGTTGATGGAGCAGGTGGAAAAAATGAATAACCCATATCTGCATACATATGCCGAATATAGCCTGCTACAGTTTGAATATCAAATTTATCCCCAAAGGATGCGTGATATCGGAGAAAAATATATTGCGGGCAGGGAATTGCAATACCGGCATCTGGAGTATATGAAGTCTTTTGAAAGTTTTGTGCGATCTTATGTGCCGGCACGATCAAAAAACATTTCGCCGGCGGCTTTAGCAGATTCCATTAATAAGGGGAGAGGAATTAAAGCATTAGACAACCTGTTGGGGAAGGATACGATTTTCAGAAATGAACAACTACGGGAAATGGCTAGTATAGCTTTACTAAAGAACTGTTATTCAAATGAAAATTATAAGCGTAAGGCGGTGAGTGATCTGCTGGGTGAAATTTCCGAAAAATCTAAATTTCCCCGGCATAAACAAATGGCCCGAAATGTAAAACTGCAGTTGCAGAAAAATACCTCTGACAGACCGGTTAAAGATTTTGCCTTTCCGGAATATTCCGGAGATTCCATCAGGATCAGTGATTATCGAGGTCGTTATCTGTTGTTAAATTTTTTTCAGGCCGATTGTTTGCACTCCAGGCTCGAAATGGATGTTATGAATAAGCTATACAAGGAACATCAAAACAATATTTACCTGCTTAGTATTTCACTGGATGATCAATATAACAAGTACGAGCGCTTTGTCCGGTCATCAGATTATCCCTGGGATATAGTGCATTTTGCCTGGCAATATGAATTGGTCGATTATTTTAGATTACGATCCGTACCCCGGTTTATGTTGCTTAACTATGACGGCACGATTTATAAAGAGTATATTCCGGCCCTTTCTAAAGGCGGGCTGGAGCAGATTAATCGGTTAATGGAAAAGATAAGAAAGTAGTTTTAATATTCTATTGCTGACCGGATGACAGGTTTTAAAGATTCAAAACTTTGGCCGGCTTTTAGCAGGATCTCGTTATGAGGCACCCATCTTGCCATAGTAATCGACTCAATTGTTTGGGGAACCAGCGGTTGCTTTTGGGCATGCATTAAAAACCACCGGGTTTGTTTAACTACCCATTGCCCGTTTAACACATACATATGATATGTGCAGGGGAGTTGTGATTTGACTTCCGGTTGATCAATGCCCGTTTCTTCCATAACTTCCCGTATAGCTGATAATTCGGGGGTTTCTCCTTCTTCTTTTTTCCCTTTCGGTAAATCCCATTTGCCTTTTCTCAAGATCATCAGTAATTCATCATACTCATTAAACACAGCACCGCCTGCGGCCTCAATTTTTGGGTAGATCCGGAAAAAGTAGCGTTTTAGATATTCTATATCTCCCTGTAAAACAATAGATTCAAAATTTCCGGCATGGTTTAAAAACTGAGCGGAAATTTTTTTTAATTTTTCTTCAGAATTTATCGTATGGATAGTAGAATTTATCGTATTTTTATCTGCTTCAAAAGAATGCTTGGAAGAAAGATATATTTTATTGGTATTAACATAAATACAAATCATAGCCTATGCTTTATAATCGTGAGATAGCAGCAAAAACTGCAGGTTATCTTTTGCAAATAAAAGCAATAAAATTGAATAATGCCAAACCCTATAGCTGGGCTTCAGGCTGGAAGGCTCCGATATATTGCGATAACCGGAAAACCTTATCCTATCCTGTGATCCGTACATATTTACGGCAGGAGATGAGTAAGGTTATACAGGACGTGTATGGAGAAGTAGATGTTATTGCCGGGGTGGCCACCGGTGGAATTGCCCTTGGAGCATTAGTGGCCCAGGACCTGGGCAAACCGTTTGCATATGTGCGCTCTTCCGGGAAAACCCATGGGCTTGAAAATAAAGTGGAAGGAGTGGTGGAATCAGGGCAATCCGTGGTGGTAGTGGAAGACCTTATCTCTACCGGAAACAGTAGCCTTAATGCAGTTAAAGCTTTGCGAAAAGAAGGCTGTAAAGTGAAAGGAATGATCGCCATCTTTTCTTATAACTTTAAACAGGCCACCGATAACTTTACCAAAGAAAAATGTGACCTCTATACATTGTCCGATTATAATGTATTGCTGGAGCAAGCTATTGAAAGTGAATATATTAAGCAAAAAGACCTGGAGCCTCTAAATGAATGGAGGAAAAGTCCGGATACATGGGGACAGTAAGCATGCAGGTAATTCTGCTAATAATCAACCTATACGATGAGCTCAGAAAAGGTATTCAACTTCTTTAAACGCATACGGTTTAATAAGCCCGCCGGAATGTTCTAAAAGTAAATGGCCGTGCGGGTTTACGCCCCTGATCCTCGCTTTAAACCGGACATCCCCGGTACGAAACCAGCATGATTCCCCAAAACGATATAAAGAAGACAGATAATCGTTGTCAATTGACGGGCTTATAAGATAATTCTGATTGTAATGCTTTGTGATATCATCCTGTAATGCCTTATTGAACCGCGCAAGTTCTATCCTATGCCCCAGGATCTGATGAATGGAAACAGGATTGGGTAGCGAGGAGGGGAATTCTTTCTGGTTTACATTAACCCCTGTCCCCGCAATGATATAATCGTATCGGTCACCGGATAAAGCTCCTTCAATTAATATGCCGGCAATTTTCTGTTCTTGAAAATAGATGTCATTCGGCCATTTTATGGAGAGCTCGGCAGCCTTAAGATACCTTGATAAAGTGGAAATTAAGCCCAGGGATACCAGCTTGCTGATCTGAAAATGCTTCACCGGTGCTAAAAATCCGGGATAAAATATAATAGTTCCGGTATGATTTTTGTAAGGTTCACTTATCCATTTGTTGGTCTGTTGACCCCGCCCAAAAGTTTGATCGCGGGCTATATAATAGGTTAACTCCGGAGGATATGACTTGTTTAACAATGCCTTGACATAGCTGTTTGTGGATGCCGTTTGCTCCAGGTAAATAATTTGAGGCATAATGAGTATTCAATTTTAATATGCGAATTTAATGCAATAAACAGGGGCTATTTCAAGTTGCTAAAATTACGTATTTTTGTGAAATAAAATAGTGCGAATGAAAAGCAGGGAAACCGAAGATCAAAATACAAATAAATTGCTTGATTATGTAGTTCAGGGGATACGGGAAAAGAAAGGCCATGATATCGTGACCCTGAACATGAAAAAATTGGATAAAGCCGTTTGCGATTATTTTGTAATATGTCACGGAACCTCAGATACCCAGGTAGAAGCAATTTCAGAATTTCTCACTGACTTTATCAAAGAGAAAATGAATAGCAAACCACATCATGTGGAAGGCATGGATAATGCAGAGTGGGTGCTGTTGGATTACTTTAATGTAGTAGTTCATATATTTCAGAAGGAAGCCCGGGATTTTTATCAGTTGGAGGATGTTTGGGCCGATGCTGAAATAACAGCTCTAAAAGAATAGTAAAGTAAAGCGTTTTATGATAATGAATGATCAAAAAAATAAACACCCCCGGGAAGAAGGGGATGGAGATCGAGATCCTAAAAAAAAGAATACTAATTTTTATTGGATTTATGGAGGAATTTTTCTTCTGTTTATTCTTTTACAACTGTTTAGTTACCAAGGTTCTTTAAATGAGTTGGAGTGGAATGAGCTGAGAGAGATGCTTAAGAATGAGGATGTGCAGAAGATCACTGTGGTAAATGAAGAGTTTGCTGAGATCACCATACGTGAAGAGCGTATAATGGAAAAGCCGGAATATGAGGATCTTCGCGATGGCGGGATCATGTCAGACCAGGGTGGGCCCCATTACAAGCACGAATTTGTTACGGTGGATAATTTTATGGATGAACTAAAGGAGCTTCAAGATAACACGCAACTGGATTACTGGCCACATGTGAAAGGGGAATCGCGACGTAACTGGGGCAGCGAAATTCTGGGCTGGATGATCCCCATATTTTTCCTGATCCTTTTGTGGATATTTTTGATGCGTATGATGAGCCGCGGTGGCGGAGGAGCAGGTGGCCAAATGTTCAATATCGGAAAATCGAAAGCCCAGATCTTTGATAAAAAAACCAGCGTAAATGTAAACTTTAAGGATGTGGCCGGCCTGGAAGAGGCGAAAATCGAGATCATGGAGATCGTCCACTTTTTAAAAGACCCTGATAAGTATACAAAGTTGGGAGGGAAAATTCCCAAAGGGGCTCTGCTGGTTGGCCCCCCCGGCAGCGGAAAGACATTGCTGGCCAAGGCTGTGGCCGGAGAGGCGCAGGTGCCTTTCTTCTCTATGTCGGGTTCTGATTTTGTGGAAATGTTTGTGGGTGTGGGTGCTTCAAGAGTGCGCGATTTGTTTAAGCAAGCCAAAGAAAAGGCCCCCTGTATTATTTTTATTGATGAAATCGACGCTATTGGCAGAGCCAGAGGTAAAAACCCTATGGCCGGTTCGAATGATGAACGGGAAAATACATTAAACCAGCTTCTTACCGAAATGGATGGCTTTTCTTCTAATGCCGGAGTGATTATCTTAGCCGCTACTAACAGGGCGGATATGCTCGATAAAGCCCTTATGAGAGCCGGAAGGTTCGACCGGCAAATTCATGTGGAACTCCCCGACCTGAAAGAACGAGCTCAAATCTTTGCCGTGCATACCAAAGAACTTAAACTTAGTAAAGAAGTAAGCCTTGAACTCCTGGCAAAACAAACCCCGGGGTTTTCAGGAGCGGATATCGCCAATGCATGTAATGAAGCAGCGCTTATCGGGGCACGTAAAGATCATAAGAGAGTGACTAAGAAAGACTTTATGGATGCTATCGATCGTATCGTGGGTGGTCTGGAGAAGAAAAATAAAATAATTTCCAAGCAGGAAAAGGAAGTCATTGCCTTCCATGAAGTCGGCCACGCTGCCGTGAGCTGGAAATTGCGTTATGCACAACCCCTGGTTAAAGTAACGATCGTGCCTCGTGGAAAAGCCCTGGGCGCCGCCTGGTACCTGCCCGAAGAAAGACAGATCACTACCTTCGACCAAATGTTCGATGAAATTACCGCTGCCCTCGGCGGAAGAGCCGCTGAAGATATAATCTTTAAAAAAGTTTCTACCGGTGCCCTCAACGACCTGGAAAGAGTAACCAAACAAGCCTATGCCATGGTTACATATTTTGGGCTTAACAAACGACTGGGGAATATTAGCTATTATGACTCATCCGGGAGAAGTGAGTATTCTTTTACAAAACCCTATAGCGAAAAAACAGCCCAGATCATTGATGAAGAAATTAGTGAACTTATTGAAAAAGCATATCTCAATGCTAAAACAATTGTAAGTGAACATAAAGAGCAGCTTACAGAACTTGCTAAATACCTCCTTGATAAAGAAGTTATTTTTCGCGAAGACCTGGAACGTATCTTCGGAAAAAGACCCTGGAGCGATCAGGAAGAAGATGAAGATATCTTAAATGCTGTGAGTAAAGCAAACCTGGAATCGGACGATGAAGGTGAGGATGAGCAGGAAGAAGATGAGAACGAAGGGAACGAAGAGAACGAAGAGAATAAAGAGAACGAAGAGAACAAAGCGAAGGAAGCGAACGAAGAGAATAAAGCGAACGCAGAGAACGAAGAGAACGAAGGGAACGAAGCGAACGAAGCGAACGAAGCGAACGAAGCGAACGAAGAGAATAAAGAGAACGAAGGGAACGAAGAGGGAGGAGTTAGCCGGTAATGGGAGCGATTGGTTCAAAAAAGGCAATAGATGCCAAAAGCAATGTTGAGTCCGGTCTAAAAAGGTTACATTTGATTTTCACCGGCTTTTTACCCCGAACCCTAAAGGGTGAAGCCGCTGAAAATCAGTCTCCATTTAGGGATGGGGTAAAGCTGATTTTTAGCGGCTGGGATACATTTAGTGTTTTTAGACCGGACTCAATGTTCATTTTCCGGAGATAGAAAAGCAGGGATTAATCATGGGGTTATAAATTTTTATGAAGGATAGGAACCAATGGAAACGGGTATTTGCTACAGGGAACTTGTTTGATGCTGAACTGATAAAAACAAAGCTCATTGATAGTGGCATAGAGTGTAAGAGTTTGGATAAGAAGGATTCTGCCTATTTATTTGGAGAGATAGAGTTGTATGTGTTGGCGGAAGATGTAATTAAAGCAAAGTATATTATTTCTAATATGTGGGATGGTGAGTAATTTCTGGAAAAGGACTTTATTTGGTTTTCTTTTTGTTGTAGCAACACTGACAGCAGTGATTTGGCATTACTATTTATTTTTGGTTCTGTTTTTTACTTATACTGTAATTGCTGCTTATGAATTAAACCAGCTTCTTCCGGGGATGAAAGTTATTTGGGAAAACATTTTTGCGTGCGGCTTATTGTTTCTCATCCCGGCCTTATATTTATATGGTCTGATCCCTGTGTCCGGTTTTTTACTTTTGCTTATTCCGGTAATCTTTTTGCTTTTCAGGGTTTTGTTTTTAAATGGAAACAAGGGGTATCTGCTGACAAATATGGGGCTTACGCTGATATATCCGGGAATGGGTTTTTTGGCTACGGCCTTGTTGCTTTTTAATCCTTTTATGGATTTTGAATATTCACACATTTTATTATTAGCCGTATTGCTTATGGTTTGGGTGAATGATACTTTTGCCTATCTTACCGGTCTTTTAATGGGAAGGACACTGTTGTTTCCTGAAACATCACCCAGGAAAACCAGGGAGGGTGCTGTTGGAGGAATTGTGTTTACTTTGATCCTTGCACTTGTTATGGCGGGCAATTATGGTTTTATGACAACCCTGCAATGGCTTATCTTTGGATTTATAGTAGCTCTGGCCGCGATAACCGGTGATTATATTGAATCCGCAGTAAAACGCCGGGCAGGGGTTAAAGATTCGGGAGGGCTGATACCGGGACATGGTGGTGTACTCGACCGCATGGATAGCCTTTTGCTTGCTGCTCCGCTCTCATGGATTTATGTAATCCTTATTGCTTGATCGTTTATTTTTTTGTATTTTTACAGGCTGAATTATGAAGTATATAATCCATAAAGAAGGTAGTTCCATTATTTTCGTAGCCGTAATGCTGGGGGTTTTTTTAGTTTATGCTTCCTGGGTTATATTTACGTGTCTGTGGTTTTTCTTGATCATAGCGGTTTTGGCATTGCTGTTTATAATATGGAGTGTCTTTTTTTTCCGTGTTCCTGTGTTTTCTGTTAAAGCTGAACCCGGGGAGTTATTATCATCTGCCGATGGTAAAGTAGTAGCTATTGAGGAGGTTTATAATGATCAGTTCCCTGGAAATAAAGCTTTACTGATCTCTGTATTTATGTCTCCTTTTGATACGCATTTAAACCGCTTTCCCATGCCGGGAAAAGTGCTTGAGGTATCCTATGAACGCGGAAAGTTTTTGCCGGCGTATGCCCCTAAATCCTCTGAATTAAATGAGCGTAATACGGTAAAAATGGTTTCTGATGGGGGGCATCTTCTCTGGATAAGACAGATTGCCGGTATGCTTGCCAGGCGTATCGTGAATTATGCACAGAAAGGCCAATCTGTGTATGCAGGAGAAAAATTAGGGTTTATTAAGTTTGGTTCCAGAGTGGATCATTTTATGCCGGCCGATGCACAGGTAAAAATAAAGATCAATGATAAGGTAAAGGCTGGGCGCAGCGTGATCGCTTCGCTGGATAAATAATAAGCCGCCGGAGTACAAATAAAACCGGTTAAGCGAAATTGAAAGGATCTTTCAGGATTGAGGCCAGCCTAAAAAGGCAGTATTTGATCCTCAACGGCGTTTTAGACCGGACCCTAAAGAGTGAATCCGCTGAAAATCAAGAGCTCTTTAGGGTGAGGCAAAGCTGATTTTCAGCGGGTGTAAAATTTTTGTGTTTTTAGACCGATCAGTATGGATAAGCGGTTTTTAGGTTTTCTGTCTTATTCTTCTATATAATCATAATACTTTGGAGGCTTTTCTGATGCCCCCGGCTTATCTATAAGATAATACTCAAACCAATCCAACGTTCGAAGCAGATAGTCAAAGCGGTGTACGTTCTTTCGGTTGCCGTGTCCTTCTCCAGCGTAGATCACAAAACGTACCGGGGCATCGCTGTGAATCTTTAATGCACGAAATAATTCTTTGCTTTGGGAAATGGGGATACGGGGATCATCTTCACCATGCAAAATAAGGGTTGGCGTTTTGC
>JAWOBQ010000279.1:0-3427 GCA_046484255.1 Bacteroidales bacterium
TTGGCAACTGCTCTCAAGAAAATCAATGATTACAATAAAACAAGATTATTTGACAAAGAAGATAAAACATCTAATAAAAAAACAATAGTTCTTATAGTTACAATAATGATATTAATCCTGATTGTATGGGGACTGAAGAAATACGCCACATAACAGCGTATAGCAGCAATTGGGCAGTGAATTTCAACAATACAAAACCAAACACTGTAAAAATTGTCCTGTACGGGAAAAATGCACCAGTTCCAAACAAAACGGAAAGATAGTACAACGTAAGCATACGGCCACGTACATATTGCCATAGAATTTGATTCCGGTTATCTTGCGTGACAAAAAAATCATGCTCAACGAATCAAAATTTCTGGAACTTTATAGAAGACAACGGGAGTCAGGATTAACCATCAAGGACTTCTGTTCAAACGAGGCTGTCAAGGAGTCCACCTTTTACTATTGGCGAAAGAAATTACAAAACAAGAAGAAATTAAAAGATTTTATCCCGGTGGTGGTTAAATCTCCCCAACCGGACTCTTCAAAAAATAACAGCAACGGCCAACCCTCTTCTCATAATCTGGCATCCCCGGCTAATGAAATTTTTCTGGAATTGGTTTATCCCAATGGTACGAAACTGCGCCTGAAAAATGATATAGACCTTTCTCAACTACGTACACTTATTAGCCTTTTCGATTGATCCCATGTTCCACCTGCATAGTTTGCTGAAATATTACCTTTACCCCTTGCCGGTTGATATGCGTAAGAGTTTTTACACCCTCAGCGGTATTGTAAACTCATCGATGGGCCACGATGTACGTGATGGGGGAGTATATATTTTCATTAACAGGAGGCAAAACATTATGAAGATCCTGCACATGGAATATGCCGGTCCGGTGATATATTATAAAAAACTGGAATCAGGCCGTTTTAAACTGCCTGCTTTTGATGAGAACACCCCTTCACTTAGCATTTATTGGAACGATTTAATGATGATGGTGGAAAGTGTAAAAACCAGGCCGGACAAACTCAAAAGAAGGTGAAATTAACAGCTTAAATGTTAATAACTCATCCCTGTTATATAGGGCTTATCCGGGGTAGTTTTATTATCTTCAATACCGTAAAACAAAGGTATTTTCAATGGATAATAAAACAGGTAAAGACACCCTAATAGAAGCTCTTTTACAGGAGCGTGATGAACTTTATCTGGAGCTATCCAGGCTGCGGGAGATAGACAAAGGGGCCCTGGAGAAGGCTGAGAAGAAAAACGAGCGCTATGAGGCTGTTATCAAGGAAAAGGATGATAAGATCAAACACCTGATTGATCAATTGGCCTGGTACCGACGTAAATTCTGGAAACCCAGCAGCGAAAAGTATATTCCTGAAGATCCCAACCAACGCAAGATCGACTTTGATGGCCTGGATATCCTGCCTGAAGAAGAAAAGAGCATACAAGAGGCAGCCGAAGAAATCATTTCCTATAAACGCAGGAAGCCCGAAAAGCCAAAAAAACACCCCAAGCGCCTGCCTTTGCCGGATTACCTTCGGCGCGAGGAAGAGGTCATTGAACCCGAAGGCATTGATGAAAACTGGGTACGCATTGGAGAAGAAGTTACCGAAATACTGGAACATAAGCCCGGTGAGCTTTACGTTCGCCGTATTGTTCGCCCCAAATATGTATTAAACAAGGCACAACAACAGCAGGATGATACTGAAATGTCTGCACAAAACATAAAGATAGGCACACTGCCCTTGCTACCCTTACCGCGCAGTAATGCCGGGGCAAGCCTACTGGCAGAGCTTCTGATCGGTAAATACATGCACCACCTGCCGTTCTACCGGCAGCTGGTCATTTTTAAACAAACAGGGGTATCCATTCCTGCTTCCACTGTTAATGGCTGGTTCAGCGGTAGTTGTGATCTGCTTCGTGCTATGTATTACA
The DNA here is from genome assembly GCA_046484255.1 of Bacteroidales bacterium. GTDB lineage: Bacteria > Bacteroidota > Bacteroidia > Bacteroidales > PWNQ01 > PWNQ01. The sequence goes on from JAWOBQ010000279.1 coordinate 1,928, forward strand.
AACTAAGAGAGATTATACTGGCTACAGACTATGTACAGATTGATGAAAGCACGGTTCCGGTGATTGATAATAAAAAGCACCGGGCAGCAAAGGCTTATTTATGGGTTGTGCGCAGTGTGATGAAGAACCTGGTGTTTTTTCATTATGACAAGGGTTCCCGGGCGCAAAAAGTAGTTATCGAATTACTTTGTGATTTTCAGGGAGCCGTCCAGACCGATGGCTATGAAGCCTACTCAATTTATGAAAACAAAAAAGGTGTGTTGTTGCTGGGGTGCTGGGCGCACTCCCGCAGGAAATTTTGCGAAGCGGAAAGTGAAGATCCATCGGGTGCAGCATATGCACTGGAACAGATCGGTATGCTCTATCGTGTCGAGGCCATGGCCACGGACCAGGATATGGATTATAATCAACGTGCGGAACTTCGTAAAAAATTAGCTTATCCTATACTCCGTGCCTTTGAAAAGTGGATTGTGGGTTATTACCCCAAGGTATTGCCAAAAGGCCGGATGAGCAAAGCATTAAGCTATACTTATTCCATATTCCATCGTTTATCCAGGTATCATTTGGATGGCCGGTATCAAATCGATAATAACTTGATAGAGAATGCTATACGTCCTTTGACTTTGGGAAGAAAAAATTATTTGTTTTGTGGAAACCATGATGCAGCTGAAAATGCCGCTATTATGTACTCCCTGCTTGGATGTTGCAAAGCCCTGGATGTGAATCCACGTGAATGGCTTACCGATGTATTATCAAAGATCCCGGCATACAATAAAGACTACAGCATGGATCTGGCTGATCTATTACCTCACAACTGGAAAACTTCAAAGAAAAATCAGGAAATTACAATTGAGTCGTAAGAATATCCGGAGTTTTATTGGAATAAGTTGAAGAAACCCCGGGAATTTTTAGAAAACTCCGAATATTTTTAAAATTGGTTGGAATTTTTTGATTCGGCACAAATTATATGTACCTGGCCGTATGCTTACCTTTAGTCCGTCAGCCGTCGATTGTGTGCTGCCGATTTTGAATTTATCAAGGTTATTTCATTTGTTTTTAAACCTCTACTTTTTGCTTCTACTTTAATTTGGCCTTCTTTATCAGAGGATTTAACCACCAACAGACATTTTCCCTCGTAAGCTTTTCTATATGGTTGCTGATAGCTTTCCAAGCTAGTCGGGTCTCCATTACCAACTGCTAATAATTTGCCTTCTCCTTTTATGTCAAAGGTCACAAGATTATTAGCATAAGGCACATTCTGTCCACTTTTATCTACGATTTCCACAATAATGAAACATATGTCTTGTCTATCTGCAATCATAGTGACCTTTTCAGGGATTAATCTTATTGAATAAGGGTTACCTGATGTTTTAAGATAGCAAGTATCAGAGTGTCCAGAATTATTCTTTCTGATTGCCATTAAGGTTCCTTGTTTATACGGAACATCCCAACTGGCTTTAAATTCAGTTTTTCTCGAAATATTTTGAGTGCCAAGTGAAT
>JAWOBQ010000170.1:0-2898 GCA_046484255.1 Bacteroidales bacterium
GAAGGGGTAATTCGCCACGATGTAGGAGAGATATTTAAAGTGGAAACAGATTTTGGCTTTCACGTGGTACAGGTAACCGGTAAAAAAGAAGCGGTAAAAATGATTCGTGTGGCCAGATTACGTATCCCCATTGAGCCAACTCAGCAAACCTATGACAGCGTTTGGGCTCAGGCCAGCCAGTTTGCCGGCTCTTACCGTACCAGGGAAGCCTTTGATGAAGCCGTCCGGGAGCAACAACTTGAACCCAGGGAACGTATTATTCAGCCCATGGAAAATCATATTCCGGGAATTGGGTCTCCCAGGGAAATGGTGCGCTGGGCATTTGATGATAAAACCAAACCCGGAACAGTTTCGGAAAAAGTATTTGAAGGGGAGAATACTTATGTTGTTGCCGTATTGGAAGAAAGATCCGAAGCCGGGATACAACCTCTGGAAAATGTAAAGGATGAGATAGAGCCACTGGTAGGAAGGGAAGTCAGAGCACGGGTGCTGAAAGAAGAGTTTAACAAGCATATGGGAGAGAATATCCGTATTACGGAGCTTGCTCATAAGCTTGATGCGGAGCTGGATACTTTGTCAGGGATTTCTTTTGCATCACCAAATATTCCCGGATTCGGCCGGGAACCAAAACTGACAGGAACCATTATGAGCGTGGAGAAAAACCGTCTTATGGGGCCGCTGCAGGGGAATATGGGTGTTTATGCCTTTGCCGTACAAAAGATCATGCCTGCGCCTGAAACTGATAATTTTGCCCGTATCATCCAGCAAAAGCAAAATCAGTTTAACAGCCTGGTTGGAGGCGGCCAACAAGGGCAAGTGGGACAGGTATTTGAAGCACTAAAAGAGATCAGTGAAATTGAAGATAACCGCATCCTGTATTATTAAGCCCGGAAGAAGGGGTTTGTCAAAGTGAGGGTGCCGGAATAACTCAGAAGGATAACAATACAACTGCCGTGTGTAAGATAATTGCATGCGGCAGTTTTGTTACAACAATTCCTGATAATGGGCATCCAGTTTGATAAATGTAAATAATAATAAAGTAAAGCCCCAGAGCGATGACCCGCCGTAACTCACAAAAGGCAGAGGGATGCCGATAACGGGAATAAAGCCTATGGTCATACCGATATTGATAAAAAAATGCAAAAAGATGATAGAAGCTATGCTGTAGCCATATATTCTGCTGAAATCCGATCGTTGACGCTCTGCCAGTGTTATTATTCTATAGAGTAATAGAAAGAACAAGACGATAAGGAGAGTGCTACCGAGAAACCCCCATTCTTCACCGATGGTGCAAAAGATGAAATCGGTGCTTTGTTCCGGGACAAAGTTGAACTTTGTTTGCGTCCCTTCCAGAAATCCTTTCCCTGAAAACCCTCCTGAACCAATTGCTATTTTTGATTGATTTACATTATATTCGGCCCCCAGGGGGTCGGTAGATTTTCCAAGCAAAACATTGATCCGTTCGCGTTGGTGGTGAGGCAGGGCATTCTCAAAAACATAACTGATGCTTTGGATGACAATAACACTTCCTGCAAAAATGGATAAGACAAGAAGGATATTGCGAAAGCTCTTTTTGGATAATAGAATGGTCACTGTTGTTAACAGTGCCAATGCAAGAATTACATATAATTTCTCGAAGATTAAAGTTGCCAGAAAGAGCAGTATAATAAATACGCCCAGCAGAAAGATATTTCCGGGAAAGCCCTCACGGTAAAAAACGATCATAAAGGCTGCATATACCAGAGCTGAACCGGTATCATTCTGGAGGAGGGTTAATCCTACAGGGACTGCGATAATGAGCATTAGTTTAAGCTTAGTTTTCATCTCAGACATATTGGCATTATAGCTGCTAAGATAGCGTGCAACACTGAGGCAGACGGCATATTTAGCAAATTCTGCAGGCTGTAAACGGATAAATCCCAGGTCAAACCAGGATGTAGACCCCGCAACTTCCCGGCCAACAAACAGAACCAGTATCAACAAAAAGATTGTTATTCCATAAATCGGATAGGCAAAGGAAAGAAAGAACTTAGGGTCTAATAGTAAGATAACAGAAGCCATCAGAAGAGAAGTTATAATCCATGCCATTTGTTTCCCGTAACGCTGGCTATAATCAAGGATACTTTCGTATTGCGGGTCATATACAGCAGAATAAATACTTATCCATCCGATCAGTACCAGCATAAGATAAAGCAGGATCAGTATCCAGTCGAGCTTACTTTGTTTTCTGGCTTTATTGCTGAAAAGGGGCATAATTGTTAAATTTCTTGTTCAAGATGCGTTCTTCTACCTGCGTTCTTTGGATGCTGTCTGTGAGATATTTTTCGATCATCAGGCTGGCAACAGGGGCGGCCCATGATCCTCCATATCCTGCATTTTCTACGTATACAGCTACGGCAATCTGGGGATTGTTTTTAGGCGCAAAGGCCATAAATACGGAATGATTTTCGCCATGGGGGTTTTGTACGGTGCCTGTTTTTCCGCAAACGGTTATATCCGGTATCTTTGCTCTTCGGGCTGTTCCTCCGGGGTCTTCCACAACCGCACGCATGGCTTCCGTTACGTAGTCAAAGTATGTTCTGTTAATATTTGTTTGTTGGGGTTCTAATGCTTTTTGATTGGCGGCTTGCCCTCCAATTTTTTTGACAAGATGAGGGTCTATGTAAAAGCCTCTGTTTGCAATTGTAGCGGCCATATTGGCCATTTGAAGCGGGGTTATCTCTACTTCACCCTGCCCGATGCCTAAGGAGTAAATAGTGCTGAATGCCCAGCGATTTTTCCCATACCAGCGATCATAAAAAGCCGGAGAAGGGATATATCCTGGTTTGACATTTTGCAGGTCAATCCCTAAGGACTGCCCAAGTCCGAATTGTAAAACCATCCGACGCCAAAGCTGAA
>JAWOBQ010000191.1:0-3117 GCA_046484255.1 Bacteroidales bacterium
CGATGATGTACCAGTATGGAACTGTAGCTGTTTGTCAAAACGATCATATTGAAGTGCCTCAGTCATGCTTTGAGGCATAGTTTCCAGATTGATCTCATCCACTGTGTTCCGTGTGCCTTCCAGCAGCCTGACTTGATTCTGGCTAAGCGCCAGGATGTAAAAGTGGCCGTCGCTAGCGAAGAACGGAAGTAACGGCTTGAGATGAAAACGGTGCGAGATCATCACCAGTTCTTCAAATGGGAGAGGCAGGCGATAGGAATGAAACTCTTCTGATGTAAAAAATACCGCCAAACCGTGGCTCTGGTTTCGCCAGAAGCCAGACTCCTGCAATAGACGCTGAGCGGGCTTAAGTATTTCCCGCACGTCCGGGGAGCGCAGACCCTTGGCCAGCAAACCCTCCTCCGCCTTTCGGAGTAAATTCTTGAAGCGAATAGGATCCTGTTCGGTTTCTCGACCTGCTTGATGAGTTGGCATAAACAGCGAGACATGCCAGCCAGAATATCCGGTCAGTAAGGTTTTTAGTTCCGTCATAGTTATTGCGTCCATAGGGAAAATCTCCTTTTATCTTTGCTATTTCAAATACAGGGAAAAGCAGGCTAACCAACAAACCCCGCAGTTAGCGCAATTTGCCTTTGATTAATGGGTGTTTAATGATGGAGTATGATTAACGGTCCGCCTTCGCTGAAAAGCTATGGCGCGACAAGGAGGTGGCATCATGCTCCATCGGTATTGCAGCCAGTTTCTTTTATACTGTGAGTTGGCCGATTTCTCGGCGCATTCCGTCCAGGCTTTAACCATCCGGCTGAATGAATTTAAAGCCTTCCTAATATCTCAAAGAATCCGGTCTGTTAAAAAGGTTCGCTATCGGCATCTCATCGATTTTACAGCCGATTACAATGACCCCTCAATTCATGTCACAAAATCCCGGGTCTGGACCCTAAGGCAATTTTACCATTTTCTGACGCTTCACCGGATCATACCTGAAAATATCGCCACCGGTATACCATATCCAAAAATCGAAAAAACCGTGTCACAGTTTCTCACGCAAGAGGAATATAAGCTTTTAATTCGCCACTTCACTGCCCGGGCAGACTCACTAATGGGCCAGAGAAATCTTATTATTATCATGCTGCTGGGAACGCTGGGCCTCAGTACCAATACGCTGATCGCTTTGAATATCGAAGATATCGATTTAACCTGCGGTCTGGTATGGATCCGGGAAAAAGGCCATCGTCAGCGTAATATGGTCCTGCCGCACAGCATTTGTAAAATCATTCAATCCTATTTGCAATCCCTGAGACGAAAAAAAGGACCATTGCTGTTATCCAAGCGTAAAAAACGCATCTCTCCACGAACGTTGCAGGATATCTTCCGTACGGCGGCAGATCAGCTCGGTATCGATAAAAAGCTCCATGCCAGACTATTCCGCCATACGGCTGCCACCCATCTCAACAAGGTTGCCGGCATTGATATCACACAACAGGTCCTCGGCCACAGTCTCCGGGCCAACACCATTAAATACGCTCATCTCAACCCGGACCAGTACGCACTGTATATGAAAAAACACCCATACATGAAAAAGGAGGCACCATGATAGCCCTGATCGATCTTTACCAAAAAGAACTTTTAAAAGTTAACTGTTTTTCTCCATTCACCGTCGAAACCTATACCCTCAACATCAACGCCTTTTTCCGTTTTGCCAAAAATGTACTTAAAATAGACCCGGTCAACGTCAATGGCCCCCAACTGCTAAAATGGATACTGTATCTTAAAAATACCGGCATCGGACACAGCCGAATCGAAAATCATCATTATGCGCTGAAAAGCTTTTTTGCGTTCTTGATAAAATCCGGGAATATCCCGTCAAACCCGGCTGAAGTCCTGCCACTTTTGATCACACGCAGGCGACAAGTCACAAAACCCATCTCAACCCAAAAACGCTTTTAAACTGCTTGATTCATTCGATCAGAGCACTTGGCACGGCATGCGAAATCATACCATGGTATCTTTACTCTGGGCGCTGGGACTGAGAACCAGTGAATTGACCGGATTGAAAGTGCGCAGCTTTGAAAGCGGTCATGGCAAACGTACCGGCCTGCTGCGTGTTCGCGGCAAAAACAAAAAAAGGCAATGGAGAAACTTCCAGGTATTAAACTTGTCAAAGAACTGATACGAAATGGAGAACTTAATTTGCGATTCCAAAAAACCTTTAGACCTAAAAGAGAGTAGTATCCTTTCTCTGTCTACTAATATTTTTTATCGTTAACCGTTTTCTTAAACGGAAAGGGGAAGTATTTTTAATTTTCTTCTTCTATTTTTATTGATAATAATTTTTTCTTGAAATGCCCGAAGTATTAATGCAGACTGTTTAAAAATAACTTCTTCTCATCATGCTTTATTAAAAACGCCAATCTAATTGCGCCTAACTTTGCATCTTACTGCGGGGTTCGTATAGGGTTTTATCCTTTGTCCCGCATGTTGGATTGAGCAAAGTTGTAAGATTAGCTGTTATAGATAGTGGGTCAGGGAGCTTTTGATCATCCTTCAGCGGGATGAAGGATAAAACCATGTTGGACTGAGCCGCTTATACGGGTCCAAGTTGCTATACCAATATTTATGGGGATTGTAAAGGTATGATTTTGTATCAGGATTTGTAAATTTCCGAAGTTTACAACTCTCGTCGACCTGAGATTTGGTTCATATTAGCGAAAAAAGACATTTGGATACCCAAATTTATTTCAAATAAAGCTTTTTACAGCAGCTTCGGGCCAACCATCGCCAAGTTGGGCGCATCCCAACAAGATATACTGGCAGGATCAATATATGCCGTTGGGATTGAAGATACAATTATGGTAAAACGAATAGAAAAGCATCCCGGCAAACTGGTTCTCAGAAGCGATAATAAAGATTATGAACCGGTTTATCTGAGCCGGAATGACATGGACAGCTTTCGTATTATCGGAAAAATTGTGTGGATATCGAGAGATGTGATATGACCTGCTATATGCTTAGTGATTCAATTTATTATCATTGAACCTTTTTTTCAAGTCTTGCCACCGACTCTATGTGATAGGTGTGGGGAAACATGTCAACGGGCTGTACTTCCAGTACGCGATA
>JAWOBQ010000223.1:0-18888 GCA_046484255.1 Bacteroidales bacterium
CGGAGAGACGGAGAGACGAAGAGACGAAGAGACGGAGAGACGAAGAGACGGAGAGACGGAGAGACGGAGAGACGAAGAGACGGAGAGAAAAAGCGAACAGAGAGAATTCAGCTAAAACCGGTAAACGATTCAACGGATCAACAATTCAACAATAAAGCCTAAAAAAAGCTTTTGCACAGATGAGTCCGGTCTAAAAAGGTCACATTTGATTTTCACCGGCTTTTTACCCCGAGCCCTAAAGGGTGAAGTCGCTGAAAATCAGCCTCTCTTTTAGGGATGGGGTAAAGCTGATTTTTAGCGGCTGGGATACATTTAGTGTTTTTAGACCGGACTCTATTATTTTTGTCAGATATTTACAAATATTTCCTGTTGAATCTGTCTTGTCCAAGTTAGGTAGAAGTATTACATTTGCAAAAGTTTTTACCAATTATTAATAACTAATCATGAAACCAACACATATTGAACACATAGGCATTGCCGTTTCTAACCTTGAACAGAGCATAAGGTATTATGAAGACGTACTTGGTTTGGAATGCTATGGGATAGAAGAAGTTCAGGATCAAAAGGTAAAGACCGCCTTTTTTCAAGTGGGAGAGACCAAAATAGAGTTACTGGAGTCGACGGACCCTGAAGGACCTATTGGCAAATTCATAGAGAAGAAGGGATCGGGTCTTCATCACCTTGCATTTGCTGTGGAGGATGCGGGGGCCAAGCTTAAGGAATTAAAGGACAAGGGCGTTCGGCTGATTGATGAGCAGCCACGAAAAGGGGCTGAAGGCTTAAATATCGGGTTTTTACATCCCCGGTCTACTCAAGGAGTATTGACAGAGATATGCGATCATAAAAATGATAACAAATAGTAAATTATATAATTTGCACAATTATGGCAATTGAAGATAAGATCAAGGAATTATTAGATAAGCGCGAAGAAGCCAAACTCGGGGGAGGGCAAAAGCGCATTGATGCCCAGCATAAAAAGGGAAAGTTAACGGCTCGCGAGCGTATAGAGTTATTACTGGATGAGGGTAGTTTTGAAGAATTTGACATGTTTGTAACTCATCGTTGCCATGACTTTGGGCTTGAGAAGAAGTCATTTTTATCGGATGGAGTAGTAACTGGTTATGGTACTGTTGACGGTCGCCTTGTATATGTATTTTCGCAGGATTTCACTGTTTTCGGGGGTTCTCTCAGTGAGAGTTTTGCCAACAAGATATGTAAAATTCAGGATATGGCAATGACCAACGGTGCTCCTATAATCGGGATCAACGATTCTGGGGGAGCCCGTATTCAGGAGGGGGTTCGTTCGCTGGCCGGATATGCTGAAATTTTTGAGCGCAATATTTTGGCTTCCGGAGTAGTGCCACAGATTTCAGCTATTTTTGGCCCCTGTGCCGGAGGAGCTGTTTACTCGCCGGCTTTGACTGATTTTACGATTATGTCTAAAGAGAACTCCTATATGTTTGTTACCGGGCCAAAAGTAGTAAAAACGGTTACCGGTGAAGTAGTTACGGTGGACGAGCTGGGGGGGCCTAATGTGCATGGCACAAAATCCGGCGTTTCTCACTTTATTGCTGAAGATGAAGAGGAAGGGATCATGCTGATACGCAAATTGCTTTCCTATTTACCGCAAAACAACCTGGAAGAACCACCATTAGAAGAATGCCAGGACCCCATCGACCGTATGGAAGATTCGCTGAACTATTTTATCCCTGAGAATCCGAACAAACCCTATGATGTTAAAGATATTATCTATAGCATGATCGACTACGGGGAGTTTATGGAGGTTCACCAAAATTATGCGCGGAACATTGTGGTTGGGTTTGCTAAATTCAATGGTTCGCCGGTAGGGCTTGTAGCTAATCAGCCAAACTTTTTAGCAGGAGTACTTGATAATGAAGCTTCCCGGAAAGGGGCCCGCTTTGTTCGCTTTTGCGATGCCTTTAATATCCCGATCATTACCCTGGTGGATGTGCCAGGATTCATGCCGGGAACAACTCAGGAATATGGCGGAATTATCCTGAATGGCGCTAAATTGATGTATGCCTATGGAGAAGCTACCGTGCCGAAAATTACCATAACCCTCAGAAAATCCTATGGAGGAGCGCATGATGTCATGAGTTCTAAACAACTACGGGGAGACCTGAACTATGCATGGCCTTCTGCTGAAATAGCCGTGATGGGACCTAAAGGAGCCATTGAAATTTTGGAAGGACGAAAGATTGCCAAAATGGAAAGTGAGGAAGAAAAAGAAAACTATATAGAAGAAAAAGAACAAGAATACAAAAAGTTGTTTGCCAATCCTTACCGGGCTGCTAAGTTTGGCTATATCGATGATGTCATTGAACCCAGAAATACCCGGTTCCGGATTATCCGCGGATTGCAGATGTTGTCTACAAAGAAATTGACAAATCCTCCCAAAAAACATGGGAATATTCCTTTATAAATAAATATAGATTATGATACCGGAAAGTGTAAGTTTTGATTTTTCGCAAATCACCAATGAGAGTATTATCACGGCAGTGGTAGGTTATTTAATAGTGTTTTCCGCCCTGGTGTTATTGTCTTTACTGTTTACGTATTTGCCCAAATTTGTACGCACCGATGTGCGTATTCATCTTTGGGATGACTCCCAGGAGCCCGATAAAAAAGACAAAAGAAAAAAGAAAGCGAAATCCAAAAATATGGACGATTCATTCAATACTCCGGGCGAAGTAAATGCAGCTATTGCTACAGCAATATATCTGCATCTTAGTGAGCTTCATGATGAAGAAAGTAATATAATTACATTACAGAAGATATCCCGGCGGTATTCCCCTTGGAGTTCAAAAATTTACGGATTACGAAATAACCCGGGGCAAAGCTTTTAAGCCGGGGTGTTATGGGATTGCTTTGAATGTTAAAGGATTCGGAGCATTGAAGGGCTTGTCCGTTATATAAAAAATAATATACCAATGAAAGAGTTTGAATTAACTATAAATGGAAATAAATATTCGGTAGAGATTAAAGATTTCGAATCGAATAAGGCCACTGTAGAGGTTAATGGCACCCCCTATGATGTGGAGATCCATAAAGAATTTAAGCAACCGAAAACGCCTAAGCTTGTGCGTAAGGAGGTGAAATCACCTGCCGGGTCGGATCAGATCCAAAAGGAAGCCTCTTCCGGTGGTTATCCGGTGAAATCACCTTTGCCGGGCACAATCCTTACTATTCATGTAAAACCCGGAGATACCGTGACAAAGGGCCAAAACATGATCACCATGGAAGCCATGAAAATGGAAAACAGTGTCAAATCAGAAAAAGACGGCACTATAAAAACCATTAAGGTGGCAGAGGGAGATAGTGTACTTCAGGATGATGTATTAATTGAAATGGAGTAAGATTATGGCTACGAGAAAATTATTAACCGTAATAGGAGCCCTGGCTATTCTGGCTTTTGTTTCTTTTGCTTTTAAAAGCGGCCCGGTGAACAATGATGGGGAAAAAGCGGCAGTTGAGGTGGTAAACGAGCAACAACAGCATCCACATATATCCGATGAGGAGGAAAAAAGTGCGACAGAACGGGGGCTGGAAATTTTCTGGACATATACCGGGTTTAATAATATGCAATCCGGCCATTTGATCATGATCCTTGTCGGCTTGTTTTTTATTTTCCTTGCTATTCGTTATAATTATGAGCCGTTGTTGTTGATTCCCATCGGGACAGGTGTAATTATCGGAAATATTCCGTTTATGCTTGATGCCGGACTTAAGTTGGGCATCTATGAGGATGGCAGTGTGTTGAATATTTTGTATTTTGGAGTTTTAGAAGGGATTTATCCACCCCTGATCTTTTTGGGGATAGGCGCTATGACAGATTTTTCTTCACTGATCTCGAATCCCCGTTTAATGTTACTGGGAGCGGCTTCTCAAATCGGAATATTCTTAACATTTCTCGGCGCACTGGTTTTGGGATTCTTACCCCCGGAGGCGGGCGCTATTGGAATTATCGGGGGTGCAGACGGGCCTACGGCAATTTTCCTTTCTTCCATGCTGGCCAATGGAGTGAATGAATATACCACCATTACCGGAGAGGTGAAGGTGGTGCAAAACCTGATCGGCCCCATCGCTATTGCCGCTTATTCTTATATGGCGCTTGTACCTGTAATTCAGCCACCGATTATTCGCTTGATGACCAGTAAAAGAGAACGCAAAATGCGTATGAAACCACCCCGCTCGGTATCCAAAATAGAGAAAATATTGTTCCCGATTATTGGTTTATTGCTCACTACCTTTATTTCCCCCAGTGCACTGCCCTTGCTGGGAATGCTCTTCTTTGGTAATATCCTGAAAGAAAGTGGGGTGACCAGGAGACTGGCAAATACGGCAAGTAATGCGATGGTGGATATTGTGAACATCTTACTGGGGCTTACCGTTGGTGCTTCCACACAAGCCGATATGTTTTTAACCCCTCAGTCTATATTGATATTTGTGCTGGGAGCATTTTCCTTTATGATTGCTACGGCCGGAGGATTGGCATTTGCCAAGCTCATGAATGTCTTCCTGAAAAAAGATAATAAAATTAATCCAATGGTCGGAGCTGCAGGAGTTTCTGCCGTACCTGACAGTGCCAGGGTGATACAGCATGAGGGGCTGCTGGCAGACCCCACTAACCACTTGCTTATGCATGCTATGGCACCCAATGTTTCCGGAGTGATCGGATCTGCCGTTGCCGCCGGAATATTGCTCAGCTTTTTAGGATAAGCGACTCTATCATATTGTTTTTTGAAAAAAGTCGGCTTTTTACGCAGAGTAAAAGAGCTTTCAGTTGGCCAAAGGGGTTACCTTTTCAGCTTGCTCCATATCCATAGCTTCTTTAACATCCCAGTTGGCACGTACCTCAAATTCTTTGTGAAAAAACCAACTCCGCTCGGGCTGCAATCCTTCAAGGTATATCCCCGTATCCCACTGCCTATTATTATTCCGGTCTTCGATCACCCTGATCTTATAAATTTTCGGAGCCAGATCGTTAAACTCCACGGCCTCCTGCCCTGTTGAATTAACCTGCTTTATCACTTTATTCCCGGATTCAAGCAGTTGCACGATATAATTGACCCCCTCCAACGTATTCTTCAACTCAAAAACAATATTGCCAAACTCCTTACGGGGCTTGATGGAAAACGTATAACGTACCGTATCATTGCTAAGACTATCCAGCAGCTTAATCGCTCCCGGATAAGCTGTTACCGAATAATTGCTGTTCTCATTCCACTCGTAGGAAACAAACAATTCCTGACGGCTGACAGTATCACAAAACGCCATCCGCAGGGCTAAGGTATCCACAATGGTGTCCGTCTTTTCAGTGATCACAATTTTATTATTATCGATCATTGCAAAAGGAACCGATGAAGAGATCTTAAATGGCTGATTATACACCAAAGCCCCCTGTTGTATATTGGAAATGATCTCAGCTTTGCTTTTTTGTTGCTTTTCAGGCTCCACCCAGTCGGTGTCATGCCATTCGTACTTTTGGTCTGCAAAAACAAACTTCAGGCTATCCTCCACCGCATGCTCAAAATAAAGTGTAAGCTTATCCCCTTGCTTGTTCATAACCGTATCAAATGACAAGCCGCTACCGCAGGAGAGATTTAGTTTTTTTACCGGGTAGCGGAACTGGAATTGATAAACCCATGGATTAATGGCATTGGCATCTTTAAGCCTTTGTACAGTATCTGTTTGCTGAAAAAATACAAGCTCCGTTTTGGGTGGGGATTTTTCTTGTTTCATGGAATCTACAGGCTGTCTGCGGGCAGGATCCTCCATAAGGGAATCCTCACTCAGAGCAGCTTCTTCTATAGTGTCTGCTTGCAGGCTGTCCGGAATATCAACGGGAAGCCGGGAGCGGATCAAACTGTCGGAAAATGCAATCCACTCAGAAGGCTGGTCATATATGTAATTATTGTTTTGATCTTTCAGCCCAAAGATCTTATATGCTCCGGCGGCCAGGTTTTCAAACCTGAAATAGCCTTGCTCATTTGTTTTGGACACATAATAAGGCTCTTGTTTCAAAGGTAGCGAGTCCATATCTTCCCGGTAAAGCATAATAATCCAATCTTCTTCCGTTTTATGGGACAATGCCTCACGGGCATATCCGTCAAGTACCATAGAATCCACATGATTCCCCGTAGAGAAAGTATATTTATAATTGGAAATTTCATTCCCCTCAGTGATATCGGCAATAGAATTTCCCAGGTAAATGTTATAAGTCGTACTGTCTTTTAATCCTTCGGGAATTTCAAAAACCACCGATTTTCTCTTTCGCTGAAATAACGGTTTTTTTTCCAGGGGAGGGGATATCAGCACCCGGTTACGTGCCTCCACGATCTGAATAAATTCATCAAACGTTATTTTCACTTCCTGCGGCTCAAATTTTACCGACTGGTTTGGCGGATCACAGCTCACTACGTTGGGAGGCTCCTCATCACGCGCCCCCCCCTCCGGTGGAGACATTGTTGCACATGCGCTAACAACCAGCAGCAGAAGCAATATGTTCAGATTTTTGTTCATTCATTCACAATTTTACCGGCTGCCAGGCGATGGCAATCAACACCAAAAGTGCCTTTTTTGACCGGGATCAATTATTATATGGCAAAATTAAAATATAAAAAAGAATACAGCTGCTTTTTGCCTTATTTTTCCATTATTTTTGAACCGTCCAAACTTAGATATGCTATGCGTTTTTTAAAATTTATTTTGCCCTTTTTTTTATTCTTAGGCTTTTCATTTCCAACCGCAGGCCAACATATTGCTGACGAGATCAAAAACCATACAGCCACAAAAGCCTGTGCAAATAGCTGCCTGCATAACAGCCATTACAAAAAAAAGGCCGGAAATGCTAAAGGCTGGGATACTTACGACATAGATTATCACAGGATCCACTGGCATCTAAACCCGGATGTAAATGCCATTTCAGGCTCAGTCTTCAGTATTTTCCGTGCCACCAAAAATCTTGACACTCTTATTTTTGACCTGAAAGATACTATGGTCGTAGACTCTGTTGTTCATCAGCAAGACACATTAGGATTTGATCATCTGCAGGATAAATTATTTATCTATTTACCTCAAACCGTCACTACAGGCTCATACGATTCGGTAACCGTATATTATCAAGGGACACCGGAAAGCCAGACGGGGTTTGGTTCTTTTATACAAGCTACACACAATGGGACCCCTATACTCTGGACTTTATCCGAGCCTTATGGTGCAAGCGAATGGTGGCCTTGTAAAAATGCTTTGGGGGATAAAATAGATTCCCTGGATATTTTTGTACATACTCCTGCCATGTACCGGGCGGCCTCCAATGGGAAGCTGGTTTCGGAAACGGTCAATGGAAACAGCAAAACAGCACACTGGAGACACCGGTACCCCATAACCACTTACTTAGTGGCCGTTGCGGTCACTAATTATGTGGAATTCACCGACTACGCCCCAATGGATACCGGCGATTCCATAAAGATATTAAACTATGTCTTTCCGGAAGACTCTGCTACTATCCGCCAACAAGCCGCCGGAAGCATTAAAGCCATGGAAGTATTCCAGGATCTTTTTACGCCTTACCCTTTTGCGCGTGAAAAATATGGTCATGCCCAGTTCGGCTGGGGCGGCGGAATGGAACATCAAACGATGAGCTTTATGGGGTATTTTTCCTTTGGCATTGTAGCCCATGAACTGGCACACCAATGGTTTGGAAATATGGTAACCCTGGACAACTGGTCCGATATCTGGCTCAACGAAGGCTTTGCTACATACCTTACCGGCCTTTGCTATGAACACTTGTTTAACGGATTTTACTGGGATATCTGGAAAGAAGAGCAGATCAACAAGATCACAGAAAAACCCGGCGGATCGGTCTATTGTGATGATACCAGCAGCGTCAGCCGCATCTTCAACAGCCGCCTTTCCTATTCCAAAGGAGCAATGGTGCTGCATATGCTGCGATGGACCATCGGAGACAGCGCCTTTTATAAAGGCGTGCAAAATTATCTTAACGATTCATTGTTAAAACACGGTTTTGCTACTACGGCAGACCTTAAATACCATATGGAACAGGCCAGCGGACAAAACCTGGATAATTTCCTTAACAACTGGTTCTATGAAGAAGGATATCCCAGCTATACCATAAACTGGCACCAACCAAATGCAGACAGCCTTGTCGTTCAAATACATCAAACAACATCACACCCCTCCGTCAGCTTTTTTGAAATGCCCGTACAGTTGCAATTGAAAAACGCTTCCCAAGATACACTAATCCGATTACAACATGATTCCAACGGACAAACATTTCACCTGGATCCCGGTTTTATAGCTGATTCCCTGTTTTTTGACCCTAATATGTGGATCGTTAGTGATAATAACGTAATTATTACCGGTATCGAAAAATATCTGAAATCCAATACGAATATTTATCCAAATCCGGTGCAGGAAATACTTCGTATTGAAAGTGAGCTTCCGATCAGAAAAATAGAAGTTTACAGAGAAGACGGAAAGTTAACAGACCGGGTAAGCCCGCAGACTGATTTTTATCGCTACAATATGAAAAACCTGCCGGCCGGCGTATATATATTTCGGATTATCTACGATGAAGGTGTACATGCGGAAAAAATTATCCGGATATAATACGCTCATAATGCCGCCTGATGGAAATGTTTCGGAAAGCCTTTAGAAGGATACTTTGCCTGCTGCGTATTAATCGTTGCCTGGGAATGGGTGAGAAGCGATGAGAGGAGAGGGATCTCTCTTTCCTCATTATTTTTTTCTTTCGACGGCCATAAACTTTTTAGAGATCTGTCTTACGGGGAACAGCGCGGTAAGATACCCGATCAGCATCACGAGTACGAATATCGCTATAAGGTCGGAAATCTGCACTTTCACGGGATAAGCATCAATCATAAAAGAGCCGGCACTGCCCATGCTGATAAGTCCAAATTCCTGCTGTAGCAGAGCAATCCCTAATCCCAAAACAATTCCGGCGATGGCTCCGGCAAAAGTGATCAACATCCCTTCATAGAGAAATATCCTGCGGATAAGCCCGGGAGTTGCTCCCATGCTGAATAAAATGCCTGTATCTTTCCGCTTATCCAGAATAACCAAAGACAAAGAACCAATAACATTAAAGGTAGCAATGATCAAGATCAAACTAAGGATAAGGAATGTCATCCACTTTTCCGATTGCAGTATTTTATGCAGTATTTGCTGCTGCTGAATACGGGTTTGGACGTTGAATTCATTGCCGAGAGTTTGCTGGAGTTGCCGGGCTGTTTGTTTAATGTTGGCCTCCGGGCCCAGTCCAATCTCCAGGGCCGAAACTTCATCGGTATAATCATACAGTTCGCGGGCTGTTTCCAGGGGCAATAAGATATAGCTTTCATCAATTTCCGGCTGCACCCCGAACACTCCGGAAGGGTATATGTTTTTTTGGTTAAAAGCAGCCATGGGCGCGTGTGATCCCGGGCGGGCATCTCTGCGGGGTACAAAAATGTTCACCGGTATCCTTTCGCCGCTAAGCCTGAGTCCAAGAAAATAAGCAACTCCCTGTCCAATCACTCCATAACTTATTTCTCCTTCCTGCAGCCTGAAACTGCCTTCTAAAAGCATAGTATCCACTGGTGTCATTTTCAGATATGCACTGTCAACTCCTTTAATGACCCCCACATGCTGCCGATCCTCATACCGGAAAAGCGCATCATCCTCCACAACCTGGCTAAAATGCACTATGCCGGGAATATTTTGAATCTCTTCAACAGGGACATCATCCATATGAAAAACCTTCCCTTCTCTCACGGTAACCTTCAGATCAGAATTAAAAGCATTGACCAGGGATAAAATCAGGGCCTCGAAACCATTAAAAACCGACAGTACTATAACCAGTGCCATAGAACCTACCGCAACACCCGTAATAGAAATGCCGGAAATAATATTCACCGCATTGCGAAATCTCTTTGAAAAAAAGTAACGGCGTGCTATGTAAAATGCTGTATTCAACGTCTACTTGCTTTTCCAGGCTTTAACGATCAATCCCGTACCCGACGGGTGTTCTTTTTGTACATCCCTGTAATTCAATACATACGAAACCGGAAACGTGATCAGATAATAAAAAGGAATAAGGATGAAAAACAATTTCGAGACATTAAGTAATTGAATTGGATACTTCATCGATAACCGCCATGAAATCTGACCGGGGTTTCCATAAGAATAACGGAGCCGGATTTTATCAAAACCGGCCGATCTGAGTTTTTCCCGGATCTCCTCTGGATTATATCCATCACGAACGTGTTCATCAATAAAGGATGAATCATCATGCTCATGCACATCAGAGCCTCCCTTATCCGATGGGGTCGATATCAACAGCATTCCTGCGGGCCGCAATGAACGGTAAAAATTTTCAAACACCGTTACATCCTCCAGAATATGCTCCATCACATCAACAGAAAGAATCAGGTCATAATAGTTGTCTTTATAATAACGTGTCAGATCATCCACGTGAAAACGAATATTGTGCCGGCCAATCCTGCTGAAAAACCGGTTGCAGTCTTCCACCTGTTCTTCTTTAACATCAATGCCTGTGATGTTCCAATGGGGGCTCATCCGGCTCAAAGCATACTCATACTGCCCAAATCCGGAACCTGCATCCAGAATATTCACCTCTCCCGATCGATCCTTCCGCCATTCCCGCAACTCCTTCTTTACATGCCAGGCCCGTAACAATAACAAATCCAGCAAGCGGTAAAATAACTTGCGCATAGCCGGCGACCGGTTAAAGAAGTTCCCAAGCACACGTTTTATAGGGTCATATTGCATATCACTGTATTTTTCTCTTTTATTTATTCATCCAATAGATCATCTATCCGCTCAATCTGATCAAGAGCCTCATCAAGATAAAACCTCAGATCAGGGATTTTGCGTACTTGCTTGCCAATTTTATTTCCCAACTTTCCCCGGATCTCAGATTTATTATTTTCAATTTTTGAGAACAATGCCTTTTTATCCCCGGTAGCAAACAAACTCACATACACCCTGGCCAGGCCCAGATCTTTTGTAACATGCACATGGGTTACGGTTATCATTGCACCTCCAAATAAGTGAGCCGTTTCGAATTGAAATATTTCTCCCAGCGTACGCTGAACCAGACGTGAAATTTTCTCTTGTCGTTTTGTATCCATAATTTTGCAAAATTACGATTTTTGGTGTTCAAAGCAGAAAAAACACTGATCAATAATTTATCCTCGCTTTTCAGCAATAAATCCAACCGTTTACGCCCAAAATCCTAAAAAATAGAAAAGTCTATGTTGTTGATCTTATGCGTCTTATGTGGTTTTTGTGCCGTTAGCTGCTCATAACCAGAGCAACAAGGATAAAAGTTAATAATTAGGCGTAAATGTTAACAATTCTTATTAGAAATAGCCTATTTATGCATTAATTTAGTGCAGTTAAAATTTATGGTCCTTTTCAGCGATAAAGGCTTATTAAGCAATTATTTTTAATTACATTTAAACCGGAATTGGCATGAATAAAGATTTATTCTCGGAATTGCGCACTTCAAATTTATCAGAGGCCGAAAAAGATCAAAAAGAACGTTCTTTTTATGAGCGGATACAGCACACCCGTGAAGAAGTATTGAAACAAAAACAAGAGTCAGGTATGAAAGAAGACAAGCAAGCAGTGTCAACATCCGGTAATAGCCAGGGGTTATCTCATTCGGGATCAGAGTCATCTGCAAGCTATACATATGATGAGGCTATGGCTAAGGCCACAAAATATTTTGATGGAGATAATTTGGCGGCAAGTGTATGGCTAAATAAATATGCACTAAAAGACAGTGCCGGGAACCTTTATGAGTCCAGCCCGGATGACATGCATTGGCGTATTGCAAGAGAGATCAGCCGCATAGAGCAAAACTACAAAAATCCTTTGCCTGCAGAAACGATTTATGAGGGGTTACGTGGATTTGAACGTATCATACCCCAGGGCAGCCCAATGGCAGGGATCGGCAACAATTATCAGATCGCCTCATTATCCAATTGTTTTGTTATTGGTGATGATTCGGGGGCAGACTCTTACGGATCGATCATGAAAGTAGACCAGGAACAGGTACAATTGATGAAACGCCGGGGTGGAGTTGGGCATGATCTTTCCGGAATACGCCCTTCGGGAAGTCCGGTGAAAAACAGCGCCCTTACCTCCACAGGCATTGTTCCTTTTATGGAACGCTATTCCAACTCCACCCGGGAAGTAGCCCAGGATGGCCGCAGGGGTGCTTTAATGCTGAGTGTCTCAGTGAAACATCCCGATGCTGAAAAATTCATCGATGCCAAAATGGATACCAGCAAAGTTACCGGCGCCAATATTTCGGTGAAATTCACCGATGATTTTATGCGGGCCGTTATCAACAAAGAAAAGTTCGTTCAACAATTCCCGGTTGATTCAAAAACCCCCTTATTCAAAAAAACCATAGACGCCACAACTATTTGGGAAAAAGTTGTTCATAATGCCTGGAAATCCGCAGAACCGGGCATATTGTTCTGGGATACCGTCATTCGTGAATCTATCCCTGACCGATATCGGGACTATGGTTTTAAAACTGTCTCTACCAATCCTTGTGGCGAAATCCCTTTATGTCCTTACGATAGTTGTCGTCTTTTGGCCATTAACCTCTACGGTTTTGTAAAGCATCCTTTCGAGAGCAATGCTTCCTTCAACTGGGAAAAATTTAAAACAGACATTCATTTGGCCCAACGCATTATGGATGATATTATCGACCTGGAGCTGGAAAAAATAGACAACATCATTGAAAAGATCAACAAGGACCCGGAGCCGGAGGAGATAAAACGCGTAGAGCGCAATCTGTGGCTAAACATAAAAAGCAAAGCCATGGAGGGTCGCCGCACAGGTATCGGGATCACTGCTGAAGGAGACATGCTGGCCGCACTGGGCTATAAATACGGAACCAGCGAGGCCACAGCATTCTCTGAAAAGATCCATCGCTATCTGGCAATTGAAACATACCGCTCCTCTGTTAACTTAGCCAAAGAACGCCGCCCTTTCCCTATTTTTGAGTTTAAGCGGGAAGCAGATAACCCCTTTATACAACGTTTAGGAAAATATGATCCGGGCCTGATCGAAGATATGAAAAAATACGGGCGCCGCAATATTGCTCTGCTGACTATCGCTCCCACAGGCTCTGTGAGCATGATGTCTCAAACCACCTCCGGAATAGAACCTGCTTTCCTGGTCACGTATAAACGACGCCGGAAAATAAACCCCAGTGATAAAAACGCCCAGATCTCCTTTGTAGATGACATCGGAGACAGCTGGCAGGAATATACGGTCTTCCACCATAAATTTAAAGTTTGGCTGAAAGCCAAAGGATACGATATCGATGAAGTAAGCAAATACAGCTATGATGATCTACAGAAGCTGGTAAAACAATCGCCCTATTACCAGGCAACAGCCAATGATATTAACTGGATGGAAAAAGTACAAATGCAGGGGGCTGTCCAGCAGTGGGTCGATCATTCTATCAGTGTAACCGTGAACCTGCCAAAAGATACCCCGGAAGAACTTATCGGAAAAATCTATAAAACAGCCTGGAAAAGTGGTTGTAAAGGGATGACCGTTTACCGGGAAGGCTCACGATCAGGTGTGTTAATTGCCGATGAAGACAGAAAAAAAGAATCCGAATTTTTAGAAACCCGTGCACCCAAGCGCCCCAAAAAACTGGAAGCAGAAATTGTTCGTTTTCAAAATGACTATGAAAAATGGATTGCCGTAGTTGGCCTTTACAAAAACCGCCCCTATGAGATCTTTACCGGAAAAGCAGAAGGTTTCTGGGTGCCTGCCTGGGTGAATAAAGGATGGGTAATTAAAAACCGGCTGCCCGATGGAACCAAACGATACGACTTCCAGTTTGAAGATAAAGATGGCTATAAAGCAACTATAGAAGGGCTTTCCCGCTCTTTCGACAAAGAATACTGGAACTATGCCAAGCTGATCTCCGGCATGCTTCGCCACGGAATGCCCCTTCACTCCGCAGTAAACCTGGTTGGCAACCTGACCTTTCAGAAAGAGACGATCAATACATGGAAAGTTGGGGTAGAAAGAGCTTTGAAAAAATTTATCCCGGATGGAACTAAACTTGAAGGTAAAAAATGCCCCCGCTGTGGCGATACCGACGGGCTTATCTATAAAGAAGGATGCCTGACATGTAAAAGCTGTGGCTATTCCAAATGTGGATAACTCAAAAAAAAAGCCACTTCGCAAAAGTGGCTTTTTTTTTAGCGTACTACTTTAACATTTAATGCTATCGGGCCTTTATCCCCTTTCGCCTTTTCAAAAATCACTTTATTGCCTTCCGCGATCTCTTCCAGGAGATTTGTGGCATGAACAAAGATACTGAATTTGGTCTGATCTTCCCGGATAAACCCATAGCCTTTACTGTCATTATAAAATTCCACCACTCCGGTTTTTTCTCCGGGGGCGTGATTTTCATCATTATCTTCTTTCTTGGCGCTCAACTCAATATCTTCCGCAGCGATCTCCTCTTTATCTTGTTCATCCCGGGGAGTATCCGTGATATTGCCATATTCATCCACATAAGCGATCATATCATCAAAGCCGGCCGATTTGTTTTCGTTCTCCTTTCGTTCCTGCTTTTTCTTTTCTTTGTCTTTACGCTTCTTGTCTTTCTTTTTACGCACTTCTTTTTTTTGAAATGACTCTTGTGATCGGCCCATAAAACTTTATACTTTAAATATTATTTTTTTTGCTTCCTGATACTCAGCTTTCAGGTCTTCAAAGACCTGTTTCACTTTGGAAATTCCTTTAACCTTGCCGGCATTGGAGCCTGCAAAAGCAAATCCACTGCCTAACTTTCCGTTATATGCCGATATTAATGCATCTGCAATACAAAAAAGCGTAGTTTTCGGGTTACATGTTTTAATGCAGTGATGCCTGCAAATAGCAGGCCTCCGGTTTCCCATAAGGGCTTCCTTCAGGAAGTCATTCAAGATGGTTCTTCCGGGAAGGCCCACCGGACTTTTAATAATTTGGATATCCGTTCCCTTAGCATCGACAAAAGCCTGTTTAAAGGAGGGATTTGCATCACACTCTTCTGTAGCTACAAAACGAGTTCCCATCTGTACGGCGGCGGCGCCATTGGAAAGGAAATAATGGGCATCTGCCCCGGAATATATTCCTCCGGCAGCGATCACCGGTATTTTCTTATTATGCGTTTGCTCCAGTTCCTTTGTCACTCCCAAAACATCAGCCATGATGTTCTCCAGGCTGTTGTGGGGATTATCAATAGCATTGGCCTTAAACCCCAGGTGCCCTCCTGCTTCCGGGCCTTCCACCACAAATGCATCCGGCAGATAATTATAATTCTGTTGCCATTTCTGACTAATAATAGCAGCCGCACGAGCCGATGAAACTATGGGTACCAATTTGGTTTTCTTGCCCTTTTGCAGATACGACGGTAAATCAAGGGGTAAGCCGGCACCTGAAAATATAATATCAATACCCTCGTCGATGGAAGTCTTTACCATATCCGGAAAATTAGTGATCACCGTCATGATATTCACACCCAGGACACCTTTGGTTTTTGCTTTTGCTTTCTTTATCTCTTCGCGCAATGCATCGATATTACGCTTTTTGTAATTGCCGGTTTGATCTTTTGAAATTAGTCCTATCGCTACGGAAGAAATAACGCCTATCCCCCCCATATTAGCTACAGCCGATGCCAGCCCCGACAAAGAAATACCGACACCCATACCTCCCTGAATAACCGGAACAGGTATATTGAGTTCGCCTAAGTTAATTGATCGCATTGTTTTGTCCTTTCTCTTGATGAGTTGTCATGACACACATGGAAGCAATCATCTTTGTTGATAACCTTCCATACACAATGTGTCTCACGTTATGTAGTGTCTCTCCATAATGTCTGACATCTACGTTGTTGCTCAAATCTTAAATCCTCATATACGCTAGTATACTGCGGTTTAAAATTATCGCACGCCTTGATCTCGAACATTATGAATCAAACACCCGACTTTATAGACAGGCACTATTTAGAGTCTGTGTAATTCGTCATAAATAAGACATACCCCGGAGGGCATGTCTTATGCATTCCGGGTATGCTATTATCCGCGGAAATTGTCTTTCTTTGGCCGCGCTTCATTTACGACCATCTCCCGGTTCTCGAGAGTTGCTCCACTCAACGCCTTGATAGCTGCATTGGCTTCTTCATCATTGTCCATTTCAACAAAGCCAAAGCCTTTACTTCGGCCGCTGAATTTGTCTTTGATAACTTTCGCGGAACTTACCGTTCCATATTCTGCGAAAATTCCTTCTAAATCTTGATCATCAATGTTGTAATCAAGATTTCCTACATAAATATTCATTTAAAAAAAATTTTGTTAGGCTTAACAGGGGCATCGCCCAAAAGAAGAAAATAAATAATCTCTGAAAAATAGAAAAGATACATCCCCGAACTTAAGGTAAGTTGCCTCATATAAGCATAATACGATTAATAATGATTTAAAAAAGAAACCTTACGCAAAAAAATCATTTTTGATCTGTTTATAAAGACCTCTTCTAAATCCGAATTGCGTGCAAAGATAATACAATATGTAACCTTATGCAAACTTTATCAACTTTTTTTTAATTAACCGTCCAAACCCTTTGAATGCCACCCAAAAGCATCTGAATAGAATTGGGATTAAAATTTCATCTTATGATAATCACTGGCATCAAAAAGCACCTGTTCTTTAAGTTTTTTGATCTTATACGCCAGGCGGATAAAAACATAAAGCTTTTTTTTGCGAAAAATTTCAACGGCACGCTTATCCTTATTCACAGCATCAGCAAGCAAGGCTAAGGTTTTAAAGCGATATTTATAAAGCCACATACGGGCATCATCATCCTGATAAACGGCATAATGAAAAGCCACAAAATGCTGGAAATTATGTCTCTGCAACCACTCTTCCGCCTGACGGTCACGCCGTAAACAAGAAACAAGTGCAGCGAGTTCAGGATATTCATTCTCCACCAGCCATCTGTGGATTTTATCATTATCACTAACAGCCTCACCGAAAGCGACTAGTATTTTTACAGGATATTCCGTCATGATCCGTTTACACCATTACGTGCTTTTACACATTTGCTAAAGATACTATTGCGTCCGGTCTAAAAACACTAAATTTATCACAGCCGCTGAAAATCAAATGTGCCCTTTTTAGACCGGACTCACTATTTGTTAATAAAAACGCATCTTCAGCAAGCTTATTGAGCATCCGGGGCAATTTTTCTTTGATCAACAGTATATCAGTCGTTTTCAAATTCTTCTTTCAAATTCTACCTATGATTCAAATTAAATCTCTATTTTTGGGCTGATTTTTTCAACAATTGACAGATAAAGGTAGTTTATGAAGCCAAATTTTAGCCCAGCCGGGAACTTTCGTCAAACCCGCGAGAAGATCGGGTATGTTCCCCGCAAGCAGGCCACGCAGGATGATTACGACCGCATAGGTTTTATGTCGGGACTGGAAGTACATCAGCAGCTATTAACCAAGAGTAAATTATTTTGCCGTTGTCCGGCCGGGATCTATCATGCCCATGATGATTATGATGCTGAGCTGATCCGTCATATGCGGCCTACACTGAGCGAACTGGGGGAATATGACGGCACTGCGCTGATGGAATTTAAGACCCGTAAAGAAATTATTTACCGGCTGAATAATGAAAATGCCTGCACCTATGATATTGATGATACACCTCCTTTTCCGATGGATCCGGAGGCGCTGGAGATATCCATTCAGATCTCCTTGCTTTCCAGGCTCAATATTGTTGGCGAAGTGCATGTCACCCGCAAGCAATATCTCGATGGCAGCATCCCGACGGGGTTTCAGCGCACCGCTATTATCGGCGTAGAAGGAAGCATCCCCTTAAAAAACAAAACAATCCGTCTGATCCAGCTGAGCCTGGAAGAAGACTCTTGCCGCGAAATATCGGATATCGGGCATACCCGTATGTTTAAAACCGACCGCCTGGGCATGCCGTTGATCGAAACGGTGACTTATCCTGATATGAAAAACCCGGATGAAGTAAAAGAAGCCTGTGATTATATCCGCTTTCTGAACCGCAGCACCGGCAAAGTGCGAACCGGCATGGGAGCCGGCAGGCAGGATGTGAATGTGAGCTGTGAAGGAGGAACCCGGGTGGAGATCAAAGGAGTAGCCCATACCCGCTGGATCCCTGAACTCACCCACGTAGAGGCCTTCCGCCAATATGCACTGCTCAATATCCGGGAAGAGCTGCGACAGCGGATGCCCGACTATGAAGGGTATACAATATCGCATCAGGAACTTGATTTTTATTCCTATCATTTTGAAAAAATTCCGGCTATAAAAGCCGCCAACCTCAACAATCATAAGATCATTGCCGTAAACCTGCCGGGCTTCGCCGGATTGCTTTCACACTTTACCCAAGCCAACCAATGCTTTGGGGATGAATTTGAAGGACGCCTTAAAGTGATCGCCTGTATTGAGAAGCCGAATATGACGCATAGCGAAGCTTTGGAACAGGATATCCGTGATGAGGATTGGGAGAAGATCCGCCAATTGCTGGACAGTGACAATCAGGATGCACAGATCGTCTTCTGGGGCCCTGCAGATGACATAAAAACCGCCCTGGAAACCATCGAAGAACGCTGTCAAATGGCCTTTGAAGGCGTTCCCAATGAAACCCGAAAATCTTTTGAAGATGGTTCCACAGTTTTCGAACGGGTACTGCCCGGTGCAGACCGCATGTATCCCGATACCGATACGGCTCCCCGGCCACTGGAAGACCCGTATATTGAAG
>JAWOBQ010000296.1:0-4238 GCA_046484255.1 Bacteroidales bacterium
TGTGAAGCTGGCGCAGGGCGAGTTCATCAAGGTGGGCGACTTTCAGTACGACCCGTCTGCGGATGCATCGCTTTCGGTGGAACTCGCCGACAGCGAGATGAAGGCGTACCTCATGGCCTATGGGCAGACCCTAAGCGTAAAGGATCTGATAACAAGCCTGTCTCAAACGATATATGGCAAAGCCTGAAAGATATCAGCCGCAAACAGCTTAGTGGCAAAGAGCTTTATGTGATGGATGCCTATTGTGGCGCTAATGGGAATACCCGGATGAAGATCCGGGTGATCACGGAAGTGGCATGGGTAGCTCATTTTGTAAAAAATATGTTTATCAGACCTTCCCCGGAAGACTTGCAAGACTTTGAGCCTGATTTTGTGATGCTTCATGCCTGTAAAGCCACCAACCCTAATTGGATAGAACAAAACCTGAACAGTGATGTATATGTAGCCTTTAATATCAAAGAGCGTATGGCCGTAGTGGGTGGAACATGGTATGGAGGGGAAATAAAAAAGGGGTTCTTCTCTATCATGAATTACTACCTTCCGCTGGATGGAGTGGCTTCCATGCACTGTTCAGCCAATATGGGCAAAAGTGGCGATACCGCTATATTTTTTGGGCTCTCCGGTACCGGAAAAACTACGCTTTCTGCCGATCCCGACCGCTATCTTATTGGCGATGATGAGCATGGCTGGGATGATGAAGGCATCTTTAATTTTGAAGGAGGATGTTATGCCAAATGCATCAATCTGAGTAAAGAAAAAGAACCGGATATTTATAATGCTATCCGTCGTGATGCGCTTCTGGAAAATGTGGTTTATGATGAACAAACCGGCGCTATTGACTTTAGCGATGCTGCCAAAACAGAAAATACCCGCGTGTCTTACCCGATCTATCATATTGAGAATATCGTTCGGCCGGTTTCCAAAGGTCCCCACCCGAGAAAAGTGATATTTCTTACCGCAGATGCCTTTGGTGTTTTTCCTCCCGTTTCCCGCCTGACAGAAGACCAGGCTAAATATTATTTCATGAGCGGCTACACCGCTAAACTGGCCGGAACAGAACGGGGAATTAAAGAGCCTATGCCTACTTTTTCTTCCGCTTTTGGGGCTGCCTTCCTCTTGCTTCACCCTACAGTGTATGCACAGGCCCTGGCTAATAAAATGAGAGCCCATGGAGCTACTGCATACCTGGTAAATACCGGCTGGACAGGAGGTTCTTATGGCGTCGGGAAAAGGATCAACTTGCCGGAAACCAGAAATATCATCAAAGCCATACTTAATGATTCTATTGAAGAGGAAGAATATGAAGAAATACCCATTTTCGGTCTCAAAATACCCAAACAGGTGCAAGGAGTAGACCCCGCTATTCTTAACCCCAGAAATACCTGGAAATATCCTGATGCCTGGGATAAACAAGCTCAAATGCTGGCCGAAAAGTTTATCGAAAATTTTGAAAGCTTTACCGATACCGATGAAGGAAAACGCCTGGTGGCTGCCGGCCCGAAAAATCATTTTATGAAGCAGTTCTATCAGTACTATGAAAATAAACTTAATGAAGCTACGCGAAAATACCAACAAGAGATCAGACACCTTAAAGACCAGATCTATATCCTGCAAAATGCATTTACCGAGTATGTGTCTTTTAACTCTATCAACAGTTACTATAAAAAACGATCCCTGAACAGGCATCTTCCCGTATATATCTATTTTAATACCGAGGATGAGCAGGGAATAGAAAAAGCACATGACAAATTCCTTGATATCCTTGATGAGTGTGGGTTTAATTTTTATAATCCTGATAAAAAACCGGCTAAAGAAAATGACCGTATGGGGATCTCCAAAAAACCCATGACTATGAGTGAAGTATATAGCGTTACCTCCGGGATTGAAAAAGCTTTCTGTACTCCGCAACTAGCTGAAGAACCCTTGAAAGAAAATGTAACGCAATTTATGCAAATTGTGGAGAAAATACCGGAATTAACCATTAAGTTCGGGCCGGTGTTGATCAGTAAGCAAACTACTGAAAATGAAGTGCCCAAATGGACCGCCATGGAATTGTCAATTTCAGCGATGATACATGTCGATAAGCATCCCGAACTACTCAAAAAACCGGGAATATTAATTTCTGAAGTATCTGCTTTTTAGGAGAAAATATCGTAGGAACTAAGATTGCACTTTTGCAGACGATACTGAAGGGAAGTATGGAGTACACCAAGCCCATATCTTACAGCTCTTTTAAAAGAGATGGATGAACTGTATTTGTCATAACGGGTGGGGCAACTAACTTCAGCTATGGAGTATCCCTTAAACAGGATTTGTGCGATCATCTGGTTGTCAAATACAAAGTTATCTGAATTTGCCTCAAAATGAATGCGCTTTAGTACATCTGCATGAAATGCACGGTATCCGGTATGATACTCAGAGAGCTTTTGGTTTAGTAAAAGGTTTTGAATTAGTGTTAACAGGCGGTTAGCAATATATTTATATAAAGGCATCCCCCCATCCAAAGCCCCTTTTCCTAAAATCCTTGACCCCAGGACTACAGGGTAAATATCCCTGCCAATAATTTGTGCCATAGGGGCGATTAACTGAGGATTGTATTGATAGTCAGGATGAAGCATGATGACGATATCGGCCTTTAAGTCTAATGCTTTTGTATAACAACTTTTTTGATTGGCCCCATATCCACGATTCCTGTCATGGCGAATAATATGATTAATCCCTAATTCCCTTGCTTTGCTGTATGTGTCGTCATCACTGGCATCATCTACCAGAATAAGTTCATCCACAATCTCATCCGGGATCTCTTCTACCGTACGCTTTAGCGTCCGGGAGGCATTATAAGCCGGTAATACTACTACGACTTTTTTGTTATTGATCATAGCTTGCCTGTGTTATTCATTAAAGAGTCCGGGCTATAATGAGACCAATTGACTTTCAGCGGCTGTAATTAGTTTTGTGTTTTCAGACCAGACTCATGAAAAATATATAAAAAGGTATATTTGTTTGTTTATCAAATGGGAATACAAAGATACAGATTAAATTATATTTCGATTTAGTCTCTGTCCATAAAGTCCCATTTACTGCCTTACGCTTGCCCGAAAATTGCTCATTTACGTGAGTAAACTGCGCATTTTCGGGCTGCGCAAGCCTTGATCTCGAACATTCTGAGCCAAACACCCGACTTTATTGACAGACTCTAATTAAGGTTGAGTCCGGCCTGAATTGGGGCTATTTGATTTTCAGGGGTTGTGATAAATTTGTGTTTTTAAGGCGGACTCGTATATAATTTTACGGTTTTTTTCGTTTCTTTGTGTTAGATATACGGTGCTGTGAATACTATGAGATTGAAATTTTTAAGGTTTTTTAAAACTAAACTGTTGCTGCTTGTGATGCCGGCCTTAATGGTTAGTAAAGGTGTGGTTGCGCAGTGGGGAGGCTACTATAGTTTTGCTTCCGACTGGGAAATTAATGCCAATCTGGGGATGACAAATTTTTACGGGGATATTACGGATAAAAGGAACCGCATATATAACAACACGCCTTTTCATAAGTATTATTACCAGGACAGAGGCTTTGCATATGGATTGTTACTGAGAAAAAACGTTAACCCCTATTTTTCTGTAAGAGGTTCTTTTCTGAGAGGGAAGATCCATAGTTTTTCCGATGACCATAAAATGTATTTCGATTCCCAGTTTAATTCATACTATCTTGGGGGAGAATTAGATGTAACAGCCTTACTGGATGGGCCGAACCGATCTTCCGAATTCAGGTTTTATGCTTTTTTGGGTATGGGTTTCACAGATTCCCGTACCTGGCTTTATGACAGCCGGACGGATGAATTGAAAAACACCAATGGATTTGGAGAAAAACGCTGGTTTGACAATAAAAACAGTATGGCTAAGGAAAGCACGATCCCATTTGGGTTGGGGGTGAGCTATACGTTTTATGATGACTGGACGGTAAATTTTGAAACCAGTATATACGGGGTGAATACCGACCGCCTGGATGCCTATGTTTCTGATGATGCCTGGACAGAAGGGTTTGGATATATGACCCTGGGGCTTTCATATCATTTTCACCTGCCTTATTTTCTTAGCTTCAACCGGTATCCTCAATTTAACAATCGAAGTAATGATCCGGCAATACGTAAATATAACAAGAAGAAAAAGGTAATTATGAAAACGAAAGCTCAGAAAAAAGCCAGCCGGAAACGATATAAGCGCCCTGACGAAAAGAAT
>JAWOBQ010000297.1:0-3597 GCA_046484255.1 Bacteroidales bacterium
ACGAAAAATTTTATGCTTTGTAAAGTAAAAAAGAGAATAAGTTATTCTGCTCCAGAAAATGCCCAGTAATGCGCCGCCTATTATAT
Source organism: Bacteroidales bacterium (assembly GCA_046484255.1). GTDB lineage: Bacteria > Bacteroidota > Bacteroidia > Bacteroidales > PWNQ01 > PWNQ01. The sequence continues at coordinate 87 of JAWOBQ010000297.1, forward strand.
CCGCAGGATAATGCACCCCCAGGTATATTCTTGAGTAAGAGACTATGGCTGCCCAGCTGATCAGCAGCCACCCTATCCAGCGGATATGAGGCTTTAACAATAAAGTCACAAAGGTGGCCATACCAAATGTGTTAGCGGCATGTGAAGAGACAAACCCAAATTGCCCCCCACATTTATCGTTGACGATATGGACCATGCCGGCCAGATCCGGTTGATGACAGGGGCGCAAACGTTCAAATACCTCTTTGAAGCATTTTACAGAGGTTTGATCAGTGAGCGTCACAACCAATGCGACAAGAACGAGGAATATAAATCCCTGCCTGATGCCCTTGAATTTAAAGATCAACCCCAGCAAAACGGCGTAAAAAGGGATCCAGATATATTTATCACTGATCCACCACATCAAAAAATCGAAAAATGGGGAATGCCATTGGTTTAAGAATAAAAAAAGAGCGCGGTCAAGTTCAATGATTTGTTCTAACATGCCTTCAATGGTTTGAGATAAATGATTAATTTTACCGCTCAAAAATACATATATGATTCGTTCGGTCGTCATAATCGGAGCGGGAAATTTGGGGGTACATTTATGCAGAGAGCTGAAAAACCACTCCCTTGAAAGCCTTAAGATATATTCACGCAAAGCCGGCTTTACCGGTTTTGAAGCGGGCATACGTCCGTATCTGACAAATCAGGAATCGGTATTCAGGGAACCTGCAGACCTTTTTATCATTGCCGTAAATGATGACAATATAGCAGAAGTGGCAGAAAGGATCCCTGATCAGGGGCAGATTGTTGTTCATACCTCGGGGAGTACATCTGTTTCGGTGCTTGAAAAATTTAAATATCATGGGGTGCTTTATCCTTTACAAACATTTTCGCCCGGGCGCAACTTAAAATGGAAAGAAATTCCGGTTTTTGTGGAAGCATCCGATACTCAGCGACAGGAATTGTTGCGGGCATTTTGTTTAAAGATCACCGGATATTGCTGTATCGCTGATAGCCGGGAACGCAAAAATCTTCATATTAGTGCCGTATTTGTGTCGAACTTTGTGAACCACTTGTTTGAACAAGCAAAAGAGTTAACGGAGCAGCAGGGGATTGATTTTTCATTGCTATTTCCGTTGATACGGGAAACGGTGGATAAGATCAGGCAAATGAACCCGCACGAAGCCCAGACAGGGCCGGCTTTACGTGGTGACCGGAAAATTATTAAAAAGCATTTGCAAGCTTTGGAAAATGAGCCCGAAAAAAAAAGGCTGTATGAAATACTAAGTGAATCCATATACCGGAAAGGAGTTGACAAATGAAGAATTATAAGGAATTGCTGAAGAATATCAACACCCTGGTTTTTGATTATGACGGGGTCTTTACGGATAATTTGGTTTTGATCATGCAAGATGGGGAGCTGTTGCGAAGCTCGAACACAAAAGACGGTTATGCTGTGGAGCTGGCTGCCGGAAAGGGATTTCGCATTGCGGTGATCACGGGAGGAAAAAGTGATTCGGTAAAGGAACGTATGCACAACCTGGGCGTAGAGCATGTGTATACCCATGTTAGCGATAAAAGGGAAAAGCTGCTTGGATTTATGAAAGCGCATGATATCCGGCGGGAAAACGTACTGTATATGGGGGATGATATTCCGGATATTCTTGCCATGAAAGAGGTTATCCTTCCTTGTTGCCCGGCAGATGCTGTGGAAGAGGTAAAAAGTATCTGCCATTATATTTCAGACAATAAAGGGGGGCAGGCAGCCGTAAGAGATATTATTGAACAGGTGTTGAAAGCTCAAAATTTATGGATGAATGAAGATACGTAAACTGAGAAGTATAAATTTGTGGAGCCGGCTGAAACCATTTTTTCAGATTATCCGGCCGGTGAACCTTTTAATTATCGCACTTACTGCTTTTCTGTCCTGGTATGCAGTAATAGGTAGCGTGTTGGACTATTTTTCCATGAGTTTGCATATGTCTGTGCAGACTGTGATAATAGTAATAGGTTCAATAGTGTGTATTGCGGCCGGGGGTTATGTGATCAATGATTATTTTGATGTGGAAATTGACAAGATCAATAAGCCGGAAAAACCGATAATCGTGGGGGCTCTTCCGCGACGCCGCGTTTGGATCATATATATTGTATTGACTGTTTTGGGGTTAATTTTGGGGTTTTGGGCGTCCGTAACTATCGGTAACTATCAGATCGGAATGCTGCATATTGTGTTTGCAATGGCTTTGTATTTTTATTCAGAGCAATATAAATATATAAAATTTTGGGGTAATTTTTTGATCAGCATATCTACCGCTTTTGTCATTATCACTATGTGGTTGTTTGAATTTTTTGCGATGATCCGCGATTTGGAATTTCTTCCCCCTTTCGAGAATCAGCTTATGAACACGCTGGTGCTGGGCTATGCCGGTTTTGCTTTTCTGTCCACTTTTGCCCGTGAGCTGATCAAGGACCGGCAGGATGTTACAGGTGATTTAAAAGCGGGGGCCCGGACGCTGGCGGTTACTATGAGTGAACAAGGCTTTAAGAGCCTGGTATATATCATGCTTTTGTTAAACATAAGTTTTTTAATTGTGGCCCAGTTGTTTCTTTATCAGATAAAACTTGTTTTGTTGAGTTGGTATGTGTTTGTCCTGGAGATAATCCTGCTTTATGTGGCCTGGCTTCTGAATAAAGCGCGGATGCAGCAGGATTATGCCAATATCAGCTTATATATGAAAGGCTATATAGTGGCCGGGGTTTTGTCTATGCAGATCATGTCCATTAGCTGGTGATCAAGGAATACGCTTTTTTTGGCTGATGTTATTATAGAGTCCGGTCTAAAAACACTAAATTTATCACAGCCGCTGAAGATCAGCTTTACCCCAACCCTAGGGGGGAGGCTGATTTTCAGCAGCTTCACTCTTTAGGGTTCGGGTCAAAAAGTCGCTAAAAATCAAATGTGACCTTTTTAGACTGGAGCCATTATAGTTATCAGAATAGTGCATCCGTTATGGAAAATTTATACTGTGCGTTATTGGTTATGGGCAGGACATAGCGGATAGCAAGTTCGTGTGTTAGATCGGAGAATGAAACAAGCTCGGAGGTGTTCAGGGTAAAGGCATATCCAAAGAATAATCCGCTGCTGTAGACTCCGGTTTCCACGGAGAAACTTTTCAGGGGGGAGAAGGCCAGTCCGGCCAGAAACATTTCATGAAACACAAAAGGGGCATTAATTTTTACATGGAACGGAATGCCGCGGGTATAAATTCCGTCAATAGAGGGCACCATTTCCACATTATCTTTTACAAAGAATTTTGCCCGGGCAAAGCCCGTATAGGTTTCATGGAGTTTCGCGAAATCAGGGGTGTTTCCCAGCTTCACTCTGTCCTGTATCAAGTGTCTGCTGCTAAAACCCAAGTGGAAGTTTTGGCCGGCAATAATAATGCCCAGGTTAATGTCTCCCATAAGAAAATTATCATTGGCCCGGACGTATTGGTTAAATGTCGGGTCATTGATTTCTTTTACG
>JAWOBQ010000329.1:0-6201 GCA_046484255.1 Bacteroidales bacterium
GTTCATTCATGAATATAGTTGACATTACGTTGGATATTTTCAACTTCGTGTTAATTGGCCTGCCCGCACCCCCCCCCCGGTCCCCTAAAGGGTTTCCACCCCTAGCATAGTGAGGAAGCGAGATTACAAATCTCGCTTAGCGATGCGAATTACAAACCCGGCAAAGTGAGGAAGCGAGATTACAAATCTCGCTTAGCGTAGTGGGGAAGCTTAGCATAGTGAGGAAGCGAGATTACAAATCTCGCTTAGCGTAGTGGGGAAGCTTAGCATAGTGGGGAAGCTTAGCATAGTGAGGAAGCGAGATCACAAATCTCGCTTAGCGATGCGAATTACAAACCCCGGCAAAGTGAGGAAGCGAGATTACAAATCTCGCTTAGCGATGCTTAGCGATGCTTAGCAACTTAATTAACTCAATCAACCTAATCAACTCAAGCTCTTTCAGGTTTGTTATTACTTTTTCATAGCGGTTTCGATCTCGGAAATTTTTTTGGGGATATGCTCAGAGAGCACGCGGTTTGCGGTATCCGTGATAAGGACATTATCTTCGATACGCACTCCGATGCCGGCATATTTTTCATAGATCGGGCGCACTTTTTCGGCAAAGGCCTTCAGTTCATCCGGTTCGGCCAGGTGTCCGAACAATTCCTGCAGATACTCCAGCCGGTTTTCCTGCAGGTAGATACCGGGTTCCATGGTAATGACCATTCCGGGCATCAGCTTTCTGCCTTTGATTTCGGGAGACAGGATATGTTCATCCCTGTTAGCGGGGTCAAAGCCATAAGCTCCGGCATCGTGAGCCTGGAGGCCGATATAGTGATTCACGCGGTGCTGTATATAGAATCGTTTTTGCCACCAGGATGTTGTATCAGGGATAAGGCCCATTTTATAAAGTTCTTGTGTAAGGACACGGATAGCTTTATGGTTGCAATCCATGATATGTTTCCCGGGTTTCATTTCTTTTATCCCTTCCTGATTGGCTTTATAAACGATCTCATAGATTGTTTTTTGTTCCGGGCTATATTTTCCATTCACAGGATATGTACGGGTAATATCGGCGGTATATCCCCCCCTGCTTTTGGCTCCGATATCCACCAGCAGCAGGTCATTATCCTTCATTTTCCGGTTATTATCCGAATAATGCAGGACGGCAGCGTTGGGACCTGATCCTGCTATAGATGGGAATCCTGGTGTCAGGCCGTTTTTGCCGAAAACATATTCAATTTCGGCCTGCACTTCATATTCCATTTGTCCGGGAGCTATTGTTTTCATGATCCATTGATGTGCCATGCCGGTCACGCTCACCCCCTGCTCGAGCTGAGCAAGTTCCCACTGCTCTTTTATCAGGCGGTTTTCATGTAAAATGCTGTCTGCCGGCAGGCAGGCTCCTGTCCACTCGTTCTCCTGTATAACCTGCATCACAAGCGCTTCAACTTCCGGATCCCGGCTATGCAGGTAAATCGTATCATAAAGGCAGATAATTGCCGGCAGTCTTTTTTGAAAGTCATCCAGCGGCCAGGCTTTCCCGGCCCTGAAGGTTTCCTGGGCTTCTTCCACTCCATATCGCTCGCCGGTCCAGGTAGCATCTGCCGGATTACGGGGGGTCACAAACATTTGAAACGCCTTGTTTTCTTTCGTGCCCAGCAAAGCAATAGCGTCATCTTCGTCAAAACCGGTGAGATAATCAAAATCAACCCCGGCATCGGCGGAAATGATCATCAAACCCTGCCCGGCAGCATGGATCACCCGTTGCCGACGCTCCGCATAAGAACCGGCATCATAATCAGGCACAGTATGCTCATGTATATAATCCTCCGGCAGCTCCCCGGGCTCCAGACCGGAAGGAGAAAGCATGACAGTAATCCAGTATATTATGGCTGCCGCTATGAGCAGCTTGATCACTAAGCCGATTAATGGTTTTTGCATATATCTGATATTTTTATAAAACAACGGTAAAGCCAATCACAGGGATCCCTGCCAATTCATCTATATACCTGCTTAACCCGTATCTGTTGTGTTCTTTTATACTGGCATTATATGGCCGTTCTTTTGCAAGCTTGACATCCATCGTATTATCGTAAAAACGACCTGAAAAAACACCATTTCCGGAGGGTAAAAATAATATTTTATTCGGATGAAACGGTTTATCAATACGATTGCTGAAAGATCGTATTTCCTAACTCTATGAAAATCTATGCATTCCCTTGCTTCGCTCTGTGGCAAAAAAGGAAAACTCCAGATCATTCACGGAGTATCACGGAGTTTTTGAAAATAGATCGAAGCGCGCGGCTTGCGTTTTTCCGGTAGAAAATAAAAGATATTATTTTTGTTCACTTCAATATTGAGTCCGGTCTAAAAAGGTCATATTTGATTTTCAGCGGCTTTTTGCCCCGGGCCCTAAAGAGTGAAAACCCCTGAAAATCAGCCATCCTTTAGAGATGGGGCAAAGCTGATTTTCAGCGGCTGTGATAAATTTTATGTTTTTAGACCAGACTCAATATTTTTTTGTACTTTCATACTATAAAAAACAACATCATTTATGGAGCAAAAGACAACCACTGCCAGGCTTGCATCATCCTATGTAAACAACACCAATCGACATATCTTTCTCACGGGCAAGGCGGGCACAGGCAAGACCACATTTTTACATGAGATTGTCAGGTACACCCACAAGAGCTGTATCGTAGCAGCTCCGACGGGGGTAGCGGCTATTAATGCCGGCGGAGTGACTTTACACAGTTTATTTCAGTTACCATTTGGCACTTTTGTTCCGGTATCTTCCGGCAATTTATTTTCCGCAGGCCCGGAAAGTCCGGTAAACACTCCGGATTCCATGCTGAAGCAGCAGCGGATCGGTGCGGACAAGCGGCGCATGCTCCGGGAGATGGAGCTGTTGATCATCGATGAGGTGAGCATGCTACGTGCGGATATTCTGGATGCCATAGATATAGTGCTGCGCAGCATACGGCGCAAGCCCGGCCTTTCTTTCGGCGGTGTACAGTTGCTGATGATCGGCGATATGCTGCAGCTACCCCCGGTAGTAAAAAGCCGTGATTGGGATTATCTGTCGCCGCATTACAAGAGTGCATATTTTTTTGATTCACTGGCCTTACAACGCTCAAAGCCTGTCTATATTGAGCTGGAAAAGATCTATCGCCAAACCGAGCGTGCATTTATCAGGCTATTGGGAAATCTGCGGGAGAACAAACTGGAAGAAGAGGATATCCACCTGCTAAACAAGTCATATGTACAACATCTAAACGAAGAGCAAAAATCCGGGGCCGTATTTCTGACTACCCATAACCATCAGGCCGCCCAGATCAACAACAAGCACCTTGAAGAGCTTCCCGGCAAGGCCTTTCGTTTTCATGCCCAGATCAAGGGTGATTTCCCTGAATATTATTATCCGCTGGATGAGACTTTGCTATTAAAGAAAAACGCCCAGGTGATGTTTGTAAAGAATGATCACAGCGGGGAGCAACGCTATTACAACGGCAAGATCGGAAAAGTAGAAAAGCTGAGCCGTGAGAGCATTGTGGTGTCTTTTGATGATGGCAGCGAAGCAGTTGAAGTCGAGCTTTACCATTGGGAAAATAAGCGCTTTGGACTAAATCCGGAAAACGGCGAGATCGAAGAGAAAATATTGGGTCAGTTCACTCATTTTCCGTTGAAGCTGGCCTGGGCGATCACTATACACAAGAGCCAGGGGCTGACTTTCAGCAAGGCCATCATTGACGTATCCAAAGCTTTTGCCCCGGGGCAGATCTATGTCGCCTTATCCCGGTTAAGGTCGCTCAAAGGCCTTTTGCTTACCGCCCCCGTTCCCTCCCATGGGATCTCGCCCGACAACAGCTTGCTGAACTTTTCCAGACAAAAGCAGCAGGAAGAAGAACTGAAAGAAAACCTGAAATATGAAGCCATCAACTATACGCGTGACTTCCTGCAGCAAGCCTATGACTTTAGCGGACTGAACTATCAATTGCAAGAGCATATCCGCAGCTACGACAAAAATGAAAAACAATCCGAAAAACAAAAACATAAAAGCTGGGCGCTGGCACTGAAAAAGAAACTGGAGAAGCCCTCAGTGACCGCCGAAAAGTTCCGGAAACAACTGCATATCCTTTGTCCCGGTCCTGACAATGCCGATATCCCTAAACTTAAAGAACGCGTAACCGCCGCAAAAGAATACTTTGAACCTGTCTTTAAAGAACTTTCCGGTGATATACAAGAGCATCAGGCCTCTTTAGCCGGACTGCCGGGAACTAAAAAATACAGGAAAGAGCTGGATAAGCTGGAAAGTGGATTTTTTTTGCAGCTAAAAAAACTGTATAAGTCCGAACAAATGGTTGAATCGCTACTGAAAGACCGCGAGCTTACTAAAGATACTATGGAAAAGATCCGTATTGGCCTGGAAAAATCCCGGGCTGAACAGGAAACACAAAAGGGAAAACCCCGCAAGAAAAAAGAAGACCTTGCCGGAAAGCCTTCCAAAGGAGCCTCCGCAGAACATTCCTTTTCCCTTTACCAGTCGGGCATGAATATTGAACAGATCGCCACAGAACGTGGACTTGCCTTTTCAACTATAGAAGGACACCTGGCACAACAAGTAGCCAAAGGGAAACTCTCCGCAACAGACTTCGTGGATAAAACCCGTATGAAACAGATCATAAAAGCCCATAAAGCTGTAAAAAGTACACAAATGAGTGATATCAAGGCCGTTTTGGGTGATGAATTCTCCTGGAGCGATATTCGATTTGCAATGGCCGGGTATTATAGTGAAAAAGAATAATATCCGGTTACTTGAGAGGGGCTTCGGGACTCGTTGATTGGGTTGATTGGGTTGATTGGGTTGAGCTCCTGAACACCTTATTCATGTATTGACAAGAGAGGCATAATAAATTATGCGGCCGGGAAGTTACCTTTAAGTTTGTTTTTCACTTGCTTAAGCCTGTTATTTTTTGTATCTTTATCCCTTTCAAAAAAACATTCAGCTTATGAAGTATTTATTTACAATTGCACTGGCCATGGCCGTCGCAGGTAGTAGCTTAAGTGCACAGGAACCAAGCAACATAGAGGACCGGCTTAACTCTATGGAAGAACAACAGGAAAACCTCCGGGTCACCAACAATCGTTTGCGTTCGGATATTACATCCCTTCAGCGAAAGAACACGTCTATGGAGGAGTACTACGAAGAGCAATTAAGCGCCAACCAACAAGAGATCAACCGTCTGAAAGAGGATCTGCAAGCGGGGGAGGAAAGAAGGCATGAACTTGAATCACAAATTGCAGAGACGAACGAAGCCGTTGACTCACAGGTAGGCTTGCTAAGCAACCGTCAAAAAACGCTTCAGAGCATTCAGTATCCGGGGCTGGCTGCTGCGTTTCTCTTGCTTTTGATCGCATTTTTGGTGTTAAACAGAAACCTTCGTAAAAAGTATTCAGGGCTTCAGGCAGAAATAAATAAAATGCAGGACCACCTGGATAATTCCCTGAAGGCCATACAGCAGCGTCAGCAAAAGCATGAAAAGGAAATCCAGGAATCCCTGAAAGCGACAGGCAGCAAGCTGGACAACTTTATTACAAAGGCGGAACAAAAGCATGATCATCTCAGCAAAGAAGCCGGAGAGGCATTGAACAAACACACCGAAGAAGAGAAGCAAAAGCTCGATCAAAAATTAGAACCGATCGATAACAGGCTTCTTAATTATGAAAAAGCCTTAAAGGAAAAAGAAAAGAAACTGAACTGGCTGATCAAAAAAATGGACATCAACGATACGGATAATTCGTAAGTCCTGTTAACCGTCATTTATGGCTGTTTTTTTTCAGAGCGGATCATCCGTTGTTTTCCGTTAAGGTCTGTAATGATCTGCGTATTCCAAAATCCATTTCGGGCGAGCAGTTCCCTGATCTCCTCCCCTTTTTGTTCATGGATCTCCAGGAACAGCAAGCCATCGGGCTTAAGCATTTTTTGTGCAAAGCCGGTCATGGCCTGGTAATATATCAGCGCCTGATTATCCGGCACAAACAACGCTATCTCCGGTTCATGCTCCAGGACATTACAGTGCATATATTGTTTATCCGCTTCCGGCACATAAGGGGGATTACTGACAAAAAAATCATACCCGCCGCTGCGGTATTTCGTATGTTGCGGCGCCCGAATATCATCGGTAAGAAAACGGACAGTTGCATTACAGGCCTTTGCAT
>JAWOBQ010000336.1:0-10188 GCA_046484255.1 Bacteroidales bacterium
TTCTTCAAATTGAGCAGGTACTTGTGCCTGTAATCCGGCAAAGACCAGAATACATAAGGCAGACATAAAAATTTTCTTCATAGCTGTTAGGATTTTAATGATTTACATTTTCGATAAAAAATTGCGTTTTTCAATATGCAAATGTAATAAGGTTTTTCTAATAACACAAATATTTGATAGTTTTTTTTAAAAATAATTATATTTATCCTTGATAAAAGTGGAGATAATGTTTATTTTTGAGCAGTAAAATTTTAATGATTTTAATTATGAAAAAAATTTACTTTGGAGTGCTTGTTTTTTTGCTTATTGTGTGTGGTATTACCTCAGGGGTAAAACGAGGCAGTGCGCAGCCTGCACCTACCGACACTTTAATGTGGAATGATTTTTATGATCTTCCGGGTGGAGCGTATGTTTATAGTTATCCTTTTAGCAACGGGAGTGGTTATTTTTTCGGCACGAATTATCTGGATCTGGACCAGGACCCCAACACACCTTATCAAAATGGAGTTCCTTCTTTTGCACAAGGGTTTAAGGTAGATTCAGGGAGTTACAAGATCATTGAAGTGTTATTTTTGGTGGGGATAAAAGAGAAGAATTCCGCTTATGGAACACCCCTGATAGCCAGTATTCAATTATTGAATGATTCGAGTAATTATACGATCAATACGGCCACGGGGCCTCAAAGTTATACCGTAGGGGCACCCGGAACAACGCTGAGCTCGTTTTCTGTCGCCTGGGAAGATATTGAAGAGTCTTCGGTGATGGGCTGGGAGTTTACATCTGCGGTATTGCCTTCCCCTGTGGAAGTTAGCAGTAATTTTGCCGTGGTGGTCGACTTATTCGATTTTTACATGAACGGAGATGAGATCGGGTTTATGGTTTCCGGAAATGGAGGAGCATCAAATATTTACGGTAAAGAATTCTGTTTGTGGTTATATCCGGATCCTTTGATCTGGCTGCAGGTGACTCATTTATTTTCTAATGTAGACCGGGCTATTGCTATATTTCCGGTGGTGGATGACGGAACATCCGGAATCCGCGGGGATAAATTTGAATCGGGGATAAAGCTGGGTTATTTATACCCGAATCCTGCTGCGGATAAAGCTTCGGTACTTTTTGCCACGGAACAAAAGCAAGACCTGGAAATTATGGTCCTTGATCAAAATGGAAAAACAGTGAAGCAGAAGTCATTGCAGAATGTAGCTCCGGGAGAACATCAGTTTGATTTGGATGTCAGCAACTATAGTAGCGGGAATTATTATCTGATATTAAGCAATGGGACTTCTTCCTTAGCCCGGAAGATGCAGATCATCCATTAATTTTCGGTAAAGAGATATTGAATCATATTCGCTCCCATTTTTAAGGCTTTCCGGCGTGTAGATTCGGAATCATTATGTACACGCTGGTCTTCCCAGCCATTGCCCAGGTCAGATTCATAGGTGTAGTAACATACCAGGCGCCCTTCATAAATAATCCCAAATCCCTGGGCAGGCTTACCATCATGCTCATGGATTTTGGGAACTCCTTTGTCAAATATATATTTCTGGTGATAAATAGGATGATCCCAGGGTAGCTCCACAAAATCATGATCCGGGAACACCTTTTTCATTTCAGGCCGGATGTGTGCGTCCAAACCATAATTGTCGTCGATGTGCAAAAATCCCCCGGAAATGAGGTAATTCCTCAGGTTTTGTGCATCATGAGTGCTGAAAGATACATTGCCATGGCCGGTGAGGTACACAAAAGGATAATTGAATATTTCCGGGCTTCCTACATCCACGGTTTCATAGTCAGTAGCAATGTCTGTGTTCAGGTTTTCATTGCAAAAGCTAATCAGGTTCGTCAGCGCTGTAGGATTGGAATACCAGTCGCCTCCACCGCCGTATTTTACGACTGCGATTTTTACGTTGTTTCCCTGCTGCGCAAATATACATACAGCAGGGATGAGCATGGATAAGATAATAAATACTGTTTTCTTCATACTTGATACATGTTTTGCATATTAAGCCATTGACAAGCGATAAGAGCCGCTGTTTCTGTACGAAGCCTGTAGGGGCTTAGTTCAATGCCGGTAAAACCGTGTTGCTCGGCTTCCAGTACCTCTTCTTTATGAAACCCCCCCTCTGGGCCTATTAACACAATGTTGCTTTGACCGGATCCGGCAATAGGTATGGTTTCACGCCTGAGATCTGAAAAACAATGGGCGATCCATTTTCCGGGTTCCGGGCTGCCGCAAATCACATCGTGCAGCGTTTGTATAGAAACGGTCTCAGGCAAGTGATATTTTACCGATTGTTTCATAGCCGCAATAGCTATCTTTTCTATACGACCGGAATTTATGCTTTTGCGTTCAGCATGCCGGCTGTGAAAAAAACTGATCTTCTCCACGCCAATCTCCACAGCCTTTTCTACAAACCATTCCGTGCGTTTGATGTTTTTTGTAGGGGCCAGGGCAATATGAACACTGAAATCTCTGGGCTTGTAATACCTTTGTGAATCAATGCAAACCCGGACTTTTTTGGGATCCGGATCACATATTTTTCCGGAAAACAAGCTTCCCCTGCCATCCGTGATGTACAGCATATCGCCCTGCTGCATCCTCAAAACACGCACAATATGAGCAGACTCTTGTTTGTCAAGGGTGAGCATCGATCCTGTTTTGGCTTCAGGGTAATAAAATAACTGCATAAAATGGTTAACTTTATCCCAAAGGATTTGTTGTTACAGCGTACAAAATTACTTTTAAATGGGAAATAAAATCAAAAATATAATAAATCACCGGGATTTTGTGCTTTCGTTAGCTATTGTCAGTGGGTTAATATTGGGTGAAACCACTATGTTTCTCTCGGAAATCTCTATATACGCATTAGCCGTGGTAATGGTAGCTGCTATCTCATCCTTTACCTTCAAGTCGTGGATCCCGGTGAAAAATGTCCTTGTGCCTATTGGCTGGTCGGCTTTGCTTAATTATTTATTTTTTGGATTGCTGGTGGTTGGAATTTCGCGCTTATTTTTTCCGGGGGAAGAGAATTTCATGCTTTGGGTTGGCTTTGTATTAATTGCAGCGGCTCCGCCGGGCCCTTCCATTATCCCGTTTTCAAGCTTGCTGAAGGGGGATGTGAATTTTGCCGTTACCGGGGTGTTCGGGCTTCATTTACTGGCGATGGTTCTGGCTCCATTGATTTTGCTATTGTTTTTGGGCCGTTCCATCATTGAACCGATGGCTGTTTTTTTAATACTTGTAAAGCTAATCGTTGCCCCATTGCTTGTGTCCCGGTTTTTACGCCACCCTAAAGCCTTGCCTTTTGTTGAAAGAACGCGGGGATATATCATTAAATGGGGTTTCTTTATTGTAATAACTCCGATAGTAGGGATGAGCCGGGATGTGATCTTTGCCGAGCCATCCATTCTTTTGCTTACAGCCCTGGTTTTCTTTGTGAGTATGTTTGTCTCAGCGTTTGTTTATGGGAAAATAATGAAATATTACAACGTACCTGTGCCGGTGATAGTTAGCTCTACCTTTTTATTGGTGATCAAGAGTTCGGCTTTTTCTGCTGTGGTGGCGCTGGAATTTTTTGACGATGAATTGGTAGCGCTGCCTTCTGCAGTGCTTAGTGTATTTGTAACATTGTTTATTATTGTGTATTCGTTATATGCCGGAAAAGAATACGGAATGAAATAAAAAAGCATCCCTGCTTATCAAACACGATTTAATGGTTGGCTGGAATGTCCCGGATTTTTTGTGGCAATCCCCCATGAAAAAAATTCCACTTCCCCGGTGCTTATTATAGCCCTGCAGGGCCAAAACGTATTGGCCAGAACCGAGTTCAGCGAATTTCCGGAAACCGGTGCCTGTTGTTATTTGTCCGGTTTTTTCAGCAGGGCTTTTCTGGATAGTTTTAGCTTTCCGGAGCGTTTATCTACTTCAATGAGTTTAACTTCCACCTGATCGCCTACTTTCAGAATGTCTTCCACGTTATTTACGCGCCGCCATTCCAGTTCGCTAATATGCAAAAGCCCTTCTTTTCCGGGAATGATTTCCACAAAAGCGCCGAAAGGAACGATGTTCTTAACTTTTCCTGTATAAACTTCACCCACTTCCGGCACAGAAGTAAGCATGCGGATACGTTCTTTGGCTTTGCCAATAGATTCTTTGTCGGGTGACATAATATCTACATGGCCAAATTCACCTACTTCTTCTATAGTTATGGTGGTATCGGTTTCATTTTGGATTTCCTGAATCACTTTTCCTCCCGGGCCAATAATGGCACCGATAAATTCTTTGGGAACGATCAGGGATTCAATTCTGGGCACAAAGTCTTTGTAATCTTCTCTGGGGGTTTCAATAGTTTCTGCCATTTTGTTAAGAATATGCAATCGGCCTTCTTTGGCTTGCTGCATTGCTTCTTTCATAACTTTGTAGGAAAGGCCGTCTACTTTGATATCCATTTGGCATGCAGTGATACCATCACGGGTGCCGGTTACTTTAAAATCCATATCCCCGAGGTGGTCTTCATCTCCGAGAATATCGGAGAGTATGGCATAATTATCTGATTCTGAATTAGCGATCAGGCCCATGGCGATACCGGATACCGGTTTTTTTATTTTCACACCTGCATCCATGAGGGCCAGTGAGCCGGCGCATACGGTAGCCATGGATGAGGAGCCGTTGGATTCCAAAATGTCCGATACGACACGTATGGTGTAGGGATTGTCTTTTTCATCAGGCATAACAGCTGTGAGAGCCCTCAGTGCCAGGTTTCCGTGGCCGTGTTCCCGGCGGCTGGTGCTGCGCAGGGGTTTGGCCTCCCCGGTACAGAAAGGGGGGAAATTATAATGAAGGATAAAGTCTTGTTTTTCTTCAATTACTGCCCCGTCAATGACTTGCTCATCAAGCTTTGAGCCTAAGGTTACCGTAGTTAGCGATTGGGTCTCTCCCCGGGTGAAAATCGATGAACCATGAGCCGCCGGGAGATAGTCTATCTCTGCCCAGATGTCTCTGATTTTGTCCAGTGCTCTTCCATCAAGGCGAACACGTTCTTCAAGGACAAGGGTCCTGACAGCTTCTTTTTGGACATCATGGAAATATTCCCGGGCCAGAGCGGCTTTTTCTTCTTGCTCTTCTTCACTCATCCCTTCAATAAAGTTTTCAATGATCGCCTCGAACATGGCAGAACGTTCATGCTTGTCGGAAACAGATTGCTTAGCCAGCTCATATGCTTTATCATAGGTAGCTGCTTTTACACTTTCCCGTAAGGCTTCGTCCGCTTCTTTCTTTTCATAGTCGCGGAGCTTGATCTTGCCTTTTTCGTCTTCTACTTTCTTTCGCAGGTCAATCTGGGCCTGGCATTGCACTTTAATAGCTGCATGGGCTGATTTTATGGCCTCCATTACTGTGTCTTCAGAGGCTTCATTCATTTCGCCCTCTACCATAACGACATTGTCGGTGGTTCCGGCTACGATAAGATCCAGAGATGCATGAGTTAACTCTGAGATCGGAGGGTTAATTATAAAACGATTATCGATCATGGCGATCCTGACTTCTGAGACCGCTTCTTTAACAGGAATGTCTGAAACCTGTAAAGCAGCTGAAGCTGCCAGACAAGCATAAGCATCCGGGGCAATATCCCGGTCTGCCGAAATTAACGATATCAATACCTGCGTCTCCGCACGATAATCGTCGGGAAATAAAGGGCGAAGAGCCCGGTCGGTGAGCCGGGAGATCAGTATCTCGTGAGCCGAAGGCATGGCCTCTCGCTTGAAAAATCCACCGGGGAAACGACCCGCAGCTGCATATTTCTCTTTGTATTCTACCGTTAGAGGTAGAAAATTTACGCTTGTGTTTGCTTCTTTACGCGATACTACTGTAGCCAGCATCATGGTGTTACCATGCGTGAGTACAACAGAGCCATCTGCCTGCCTGGCCAATTTTCCGGTCTCTAAGGTAGTCGAAGTTCCCGTGCCTAAATCAAATGTCTTTTGAATACCATTTTTGGTCATATGTCTTAATTGTTTGTCAATAATAATTATTTTGGTAGATGCTTCCCTTTCCCTTTTTCTATTGAGTACAAAAGTAATAGAAAAACACTTTATACGTGGGATTTTATATTTAAAATGTGATCAGAGTAGCTTGAAACTTTGAAACAATCTGATATTATGAGCGTAACCGGAAAAAACTGCCTGAAAAGTCAGCTTTTTCCGGTTATGCTAAATAGTGTCTTTCCATAACGTTCGTGATTCGTTCATAATGTTTGAACCCGAAGCTTGCCCCGTATTTATCGGGGGATTGTGAAGTATCTAAAATCATGGAGGTTACTTTGGGAAATGACTGTTTTAAATACGAGCATAACGAAGAAATCGGGCATTATGGACAAACACTTAAGTAGCGGTTACTTACGAATACCTAATTCTTTAATGATTTTACGGTATCGCTCAATATCTTTATGTTTTAAATAATCCAGTAACTTCCTTCTTTTTCCTACCAGGCGGACCAATGAACGTTCTGTGTTCATATCTTTCGTGTTTTCTTTCAAGTGGCTTGTCAGATGTTTGATACGTTGAGTGAACAAGGCAATCTGACCTTCCGGAGAACCTGTGTCCTTTTCCGAAGTACTGTATTTCTTAAAAATTTTTTCTTTGTACTCTTTTGTCAAATACATAAGCTTTCCTATTGTGTGTTATTTAATTCCTGAAATGGGATGCAAAATTAATATAAATTATCTTACAGACAAAATATTTTGGTTTTTTTTGATCGATATCAATCAGCCCTGTTTATAACGGACTTTCGGTTTTCAGTGACTAAGCCCGTATAAAAAGGGTAGATTTGATTTTCAGCGGCTTTTTTTTCGCTCCCTAAAGGGTGAAACCCCTAAAAATCAGCCACTCTTTAGGAAAGGGTCAAAGCTGATTTTTAGCGGATCTGATGAATTTGGTGGTTTCAGACCGGTTTTTAATTGAAATGTATTATTCTGTGGTACGCATGGGAAATGTATCCGGTGTCTGGGTTGTACTATACAATTGTTAATGGATAACTTGAAAAAGAATTCCGGGCAGCGTTTATACAGATGGAATTTTTTGTATCTTGCAAGGCGAAATTTATAATCGTAAAATATTAGTTTTCATGGCTTCAACAAAATATATTTTTGTATTGGGAGGGGTAACTTCTTCTTTAGGGAAAGGGATCATTTCAGCATCTCTTGCCAAGTTGATACAAGCAAGGGGTTATCGTGTAACCATTCAAAAGCTGGATCCTTATATTAATGTAGATCCCGGAACCCTGAACCCATATGAGCATGGGGAGTGTTATGTTACCGAGGATGGAGCGGAGACAGATCTGGATCTTGGGCATTATGAACGTTTTTTAAATATTCCTACTTCCCAGGCGAATAACATTACTACGGGGCGGATATATCAGAGTGTGATACAAAAAGAACGCAGAGGCGATTTTCTGGGTGATACTGTGCAGGTAATTCCACATATTACGGATGAAATAAAGGGCAGTATCCGGGCGCTGGGGATTACCGGGGAATATGATTTTGTGATCACAGAAATCGGAGGTACGGTAGGCGATATTGAATCATTGCCTTATATTGAAGCGATCCGCCAATTACGCTGGGAAAAGGGACAGGACAGTCTGGTCATTCATCTTACTTTGGTCCCTTATCTGGCTGCTGCCGGGGAATTGAAAACAAAACCCACACAGCATTCGGTAAAGGCTCTGCTGGAACTCGGAGTGCAGCCGGATATCCTTGTTTGTCGTACAGAACACCCCTTGAATCGGGGGCTTAAGGATAAAATTGCCCTGTTTTGTAATGTAGCCTCCTCGGAAGTTATTGAATCTATTGATACATCCACTATCTATAATGTCCCTTTATTAATGGCCAAAGAAAAGCTGGATCATGTCGTCTTGCGGAAACTAAAAGTAGAATCTCATAGGGAACCTGACCTTGCCCGCTGGAAAGGATTTCTTAACAGATTAAAAAACCCGGTCGGGGAAGTTAATATCGGATTGGTAGGAAAGTATGTGGAACTAAAAGATTCATATAATTCTATTAATGAGGCTTTTGTTCATGGAGGAGTTATGAACGACTGTAAAGTTAATGTGAAAATGATCCATTCGGAAAGCCTGAAAACGGATAATCTGCAGGAAAAGCTGGAACATCTGGATGGGTTACTCGTAGCTCCGGGCTTCGGGTTGAGGGGCGTGGAAGGAAAAATTGAAGCGATTCGTTATGTACGCGAACACAAAATACCCTTTTTTGGTATTTGCCTTGGCATGCAATGTATGGTCATAGAATTTGGACGCAATATATTGAATATGAAAGATGCTCATTCCACGGAAATGAACCCGGATACCCCCTTTCCCGTGATTGATATTATGGAATCACAAAAGCAAGTTAAAGATAAAGGAGGAACCATGCGGCTGGGCATATATCCCTGTGAACTGGATGATAACTCCAAAGTGTTCAAGGCGTATGGAAAGCTTCATATTGAAGAAAGACACCGCCACCGTTATGAATTTAATAATGCATATAGAGAACAATACAGGGAAGCCGGATTATTGCCGGTAGGAGTGAATACAAAAGATGATCTGGTGGAAATCGTTGAAGCAAAAGACCATCCCTGGTTTGTCGGAGTTCAGTTTCATCCGGAATATAAAAGTACGGTAGATAATCCGCATCCTTTGTTTACAGGCTTTATTAAAGCCGCCAGGGAATATAGCCTGAAAAAAAACCACTGAGCATGGACGTGCCCTGAGAATAATTTATTGCTGGGGGAAAGAACGTATAACGCCAGAGTATACTTTCGGACCTCTATCCATGAATGGGTCGTTG
Organism: Bacteroidales bacterium; assembly: GCA_046484255.1. Classification (GTDB taxonomy): domain Bacteria; phylum Bacteroidota; class Bacteroidia; order Bacteroidales; family PWNQ01; genus PWNQ01. Next base: position 8,835 of record JAWOBQ010000336.1, read on the forward strand.
TCCACAGATCTTGATATTGGATACTATCGGGATGACTACATACAAGTGGAGGATGTCCAATTTCAGCATAGCTCCTGCCGGGCAAAAACCGGCAGCATGGGTAGGGCACCGGGTGTTGTTTTCCATGACCCGGGGACCGCGAATTTGGTCCAATCCATCCCGCCCCGCCTATGGATCCGTTAATTAACGTGAATTCCGCTGCGCGGAAAACAGCAGGCACGGAACTCTGAATTCCCCTGAAATGAGCTTCTGCCCTTTTTTTCAACGGAGCGTTGTGGCACTTATGCTATAATAAATTCAGGGATTTATGAGTCCGGTCTAAAAAGGTCACATTTGATTTTCAGCAGCTTTTTACCCCGAACCCTAAAGGGTGAAGCCACTGAAAATCAGCCTCCCTTTAGGATGTGGTAAAGCTGATTTTTAGCGGCTGTGATACATTTAGTGTTTTTAGACCGGACTCATTTATTAAATGGGGATATCCTGTGGAAGTCATCAGATTTATTTATCTTTGTGCCTTAATTTTTACAGCTGACTGTTGAATGTAAGCCTTCAGTACAGGCTGTTTACGCGTAACAAGTAATAACCGGTTTAAAAAAATTCCAGGTATATGAATAAAGATACAGTTATAGGTTTAGTATTGATATTCGCCTTAATGATAGGGTACTCTTTGTATTTTGCCCCGGATCCTGAAGAGCCACCGTCAGAATCCCCCGCGGATTCGGTGCAAACACATCAGGAGGCAGAGGAAGGGACAACAGCAGCAAAGCCTGACGAAGCACGGCAGGAAGAGCAGAGCGAGCCTGCTGAAGGGATCTCTCCTGCAGCTGATGAGTTACAGGATAGTACGGCTATGAAACAAGAAAGCCCTGATGCAAAAGGCTCCTTTTCACATGCTGTAGCCGGGAAAGATTCCTTTTATATTATCGAAAATGATCTGATGCAGTTGAAGATCGCTAAAAAGGGTGGGCGGATTGCGCAGGTGAGGTTAAAGGAGTATCAAACCTATGACAGTCTGCCACTGATATTGTTTACTCCGGATTCTTCGGTCTTTTCATTTGATTTTTATAATGATGCAGACCAGATCATTTCAACAGGGGATTATTATTTTGAGCCGGTTTGGTATTCGGGCAGGCCGGGGCATGAGATGAGCGTTAGTGGTAACGATAGCCTGGTTTTTGGCATGCGTTTATATGATTATCGCCCCGGAGAAAAACAAGAAGAACCGGGCTATATTGAATTTTTATATAAGATCACCGGGAATGCATACATGCTGGACATGGATGTGCGGTTGAACAACCTGCAGAACTCCATGCGCTCTATATACGGGAATAATGTGCTTGACCTGAAGTGGGCT
>JAWOBQ010000055.1:0-6060 GCA_046484255.1 Bacteroidales bacterium
ACGTACCAGCAAGGCACTTCCGCCGATTTTATGGATCACCAGCTCACTGAGATTGGCTACTTGTATAGAGTGTTGAAAAGTTCCCGGTGCTTTTTCCGATAAATCCCGGAGTAGTTTGCTGTTGGAGTCAGAGTACTCCATCAATGATACATCGGTGATCAGCCCCAGTAGCTTTTCAAATATATATACCAAAGGATACGCAAACATCGTAATCAGTGCAGAGCCGGCAAATAAGGCAAACTGAATGGGCTCTAATGCATTTATGTCGGCTTCGGTAATTAGTGTCATGCCAATGTAGGTGACGGAATAGGAAAGGAATATAAAGATGGAAGTGATAAAGAACTGACTTCGTTTCTGCAGGTCTATAACAGTTAATATGGTGATGATACCGGCAATAAGCTGTAAAAAGATAAACTCAAAGCTGTTGGGGACAATGAAACTGATCAGGATAATATTTAATAAATGTACAAATAAGGCCAGGCGGGTATCAAAGAAGGAACGAATAATAATAGGGACAATACAGACCGGTAATAAGTAAATATAGGTAGAAGAAAAACTCTCGGATATCCATCCCGTGAGGGAAACCATAAGCAGCAGGAGCAGAAGGATCAATATAATTTTCCGGTTATTGTCGAAAATTGCAGGCCAGAAAAAATATAAAAACAGCACCAGCATGAGGATGGTGATGCTTACCAGAATAACCTGGCCGAGGATAACGTAATTAGTGCTAAGAACACTGGTCAGGCTTTGCTCGTATTCATGCCTCAGGGAAACCAGGATCTGATACTTTTCCTCATCTACAGGCTGCCCCTGTGAGATGATCAGCTCTCCTTTCTGTACGATGCCGCGTGTAGTAGAAATACTGTTAAGCAGGTTCTGGCGCTCCATTTCCGTTTTAGTGGCATCAAAGACCACATTATGGTTCAAATAGGGCTTTAACACTGAAGCGATCAGGCTGCTGTCGTATTCTATGTCGTTCAGATTATTGCCAATAAATTTGTTTGCTGTTTCGGAATTAAAAATATTTGAAAAATGAACTTCACGGGCAAAACGGTTTTTTACTAATATTAACGTGTTATGTTCCGGCTGCATTTTCTGGTACTGATCGGTGCTCATAAATCCCTGTTCCCCTATGGAATCATAGAGCCATAAAAGCTTTTCCCGGTTCCTTTGATAATCTTGTGTTTCCAGTGAAATTTCCGGATATTTATTACGCCATTCTTCCTTGAAATCCTGTAAAAGATGGGAGCGGTTTTCCGGGTAAATTTCTGATTCATAAGAGAAATACGGCCGCAGATCCTTTAATGCATTTTTCCTTTCCCGCTCAATGGTCTCCTGGGATTTTAAAACAGGAAAGGACGTGGGAGCGTATAAATCGCTATGCTGCCAGGGCTTCCCCTTTTGAAATTCATATTGGAACCGGGCCTCATTCGGAAAAAAATATACGATCGCAGCTATCGAAATAATAAAAAGGGATATCTTATATATCTCCTGATAATGGTGGCGTATGTATGAAAAAATCCTTTTCATTAACCATAATTTGATTTTGAGCTATAGATAAAGATAACATTTCAACTATGAATTGGTTTGTCAATGACTTATCTTTGTAGCTTTCCCTGTGGTAAAGTTAGTGTATGATAATGCCCTGAACTTTGTTGATTATTTTGTTGGCGAAATTAATCATTTCATTGAAATGTTGTTCATTTTTCACATATTTTTGTGGCATCAAAAATTATGAATATGGCTTTGATCTTTCCGGTTGTATTTTTTGAATGAATCCGGAAAAAAAGGGTATTTTTGATCTTTTGCGGCTTTGTGGCAGCAGCAAAAAAAAATGGAGAAATTCTTAACGATTATTGTTCAAGAGCTCATTTCGTTCGGTTCGCATGCCCCGAAAAAACGGGGTAAACACCCGAAAAAAACGGGGTAAACACCCGAAAAAAACGGGGTAAACCTTGATCTCGAACATTATGAACAAAAACGAAATAGAAATAAAGATTTTGGTAATACGATTTTTCGAAAAGAAATAATTATGACATTTGGAATTAATTTACTTAGTATAATTGCTGTTCGTGAAGCACCTTCTCATAAATCCGAAATGGTAAATCAACTATTATTCGGGGAGGTTTTTCAGGTTGAAGTGATCAAGGGGGATTGGGCATATATAGCATCTTCTCATGATAACTACAAAGGTTGGATCGATAAGAAACAAATGGTAGGCATAGGGGAGCAGGAGTATGAGAGGATGAGAGGGGATGATATTTCTGTATGTACGGATATTGCTCAGATCGTGCATAACAAGTCGGCAAATGATTTGATTTCTGTAGTAGCCGGCAGCAGCCTTCCTGTGCCTGAGAAAGACAATGCTTTTTCCATGGCCGGCCGAGAATTCAGTTATGAAGGAATGCGGGCTGATCTTGTAAATGTTCAGATGCCCTCACAGTTGGCGCAAATTGCCGAAATGTTTAAAGGGGTTCCTTATTTATGGGGAGGGCGTTCTCCATTTGGCCTGGATTGTTCCGGATTTACACAGCTTGTTTTTAAAATCGGGGGCTTTAAAATAGCACGTGATGCGTCGGATCAGGCAGGGGAAGGTGATCTCGTTGACTTTTTCGAGCACGCGCAGGCCGGTGATCTGTGCTTTTTTGATAATGAGCAAGGGGATATCACCCATGTGGGAGTGTATATGGGAAATGATCATATCATTCACGCCCATGGGAAAGTGCGTATAGATCGTGTTGATCATCAGGGGATTTACAGTAAAGATGATCGAAGATATTCCCACCATTTGCGTCTTATCAAAAGGCTGCATTCATAGTGCAATACCTGTCAGATTTTCTGGATGTCCAGAAATGGCATCATAAGGCAGAAAAATAGAGTTTTGGCGGAAACGCACTTTAATTTCTCATTCCAGGGGGTTGAATAAAGGCATGTTCCGGGTTGTAGTGCCATGTATTATCAAAGAACCCGGCATTGATCAGGGCTGCAAATCCTTTTTGCCTGATCAGTTCATCAAATATCAGGTAGTCGGGCAGGCCGTCGGCCGATGATATCATAGCGGGTTCCATGGAGAGGGCCTGGGATTGCAGAGAAGCCCCGCCGTTAACTTGTACAAAACGTTCAGGATGCTTTGGGTTGGGGTAAATAAATTTCACCGATAAGTCTTCGTGATACACTTTTTTATGGCCGAAAACACAAGCTTTTTGGCCGCTGAGGCGTTGAAATAAATTTAGTTCTTCCCGGTATTTGCTTCCCATAACTATGCTATCTGCGTAAACCCTTATGGGTAGATCTTTATTTATCTGCTGGTAATAGGCATTAGTTTCCGGACTACCGAACAAGATAAGGTTGAATTGTTCTTGTGTTTCTTTGTCTACCAATGTGTCCGGTATAATAATCGTTTTTCCGTTTCCTCTGTAGTACCAGCTTTGGGCTAACCGCCTGGCTTGTGCATAGGTTTGTTGTTCCCATGCTTTTCCGCCTTGCGTGGCAAAGACCAGGGCAAAAGGTTCATAAAACACTTGCTTAACAGGGCCTGCTTTTGTTGGCGACTTAATGCTAACGGGTGTTGATTCCACCTGGGAAAGGATGGGGTGTTCCGGCAGGATCTTCATGGAGTGTTTGCCGGAGATGGGGATTTCCTTTCCATCTACGAACAAGCTTGTATGCTCCGGGTCGAAAGGAGCTTCGTCCAGGTGAATTTCCAGTTTTCTGATGTTAAAGGTTTCGAGATTGATCGTTTTCCCGTTGTCATGGGTTTCCACTTTTGCATTAACCTGGCTTTCATCCGTGAAGTTGCTCCTTTGCAGCACAGATATCCAGTAAGCCCGGTGGCTTTCAGCCAGGCCTGAGGTTTTAAACCGGATATGGTTTGGGCTGCTGTTTCTTTGTTTGCCTCTAAAGAATTCCATAATATCTGCATGGTCTACGCAGTCTGTTCCTTCGGTATCTTCAAATTTCCACCAGTGGCCTTTACCGCTGACTTCATTATAGGAAACCTCATAGCCCAGTTGGGAGAGTCTTTTAAAGAACAGGCGCGGGTGGTCAGGGGGTACACTTTTGTCACTTCCTCCATGAAGGATATAGACCGGTAGATTATTGAGGTTTTCCACCATGGAAAGGGTTCTGGTAGGTTGTAATCCGGCGTAGAGCAGTTGCAGGTTAGCAGGATTTCCCATCAAATGGTCCTTGCGGGAAACAAAAGGGGTGTAGATGTCAAAGGAGGTCCATGCAGCGCTTGGGGCAAGTGCTGCAAACAGATGAGGGTGGCTGATGCCGGCAACCCAGCTGCCATGGCCGCCCATGGAATGGCCCGTCAGGTAAATGCGATCCATATCCAGCCCCAATTCTTGTTTAGCATGGTGCAGGCTGTTCAAAGCATTGACTTTCCCCTGCTTTTCCCAGTCGAAGCCGTAACGCCGACGGTTGGTCGGGGCTATAACGTAGGTCCAGTCCTTTTGGGTATAACCATTGGAGCCGCTGGCATTAACTCCGGCCCCGTGCAGCATGAAAATGGCCGGATAGGATTTGTCCGGGTCCATATCTTTGGGAGGAAAAGCGCTGTAAAACTGCACGGAATGGTCTGAATCCAGAAATGTAATATTATACGGACTGTCTTGTTCTTTGATGGATAGCTCGCTGTAAAAGGTATCTGAAGCATGCTTTTGATGTACGATAATTTCCAGGGGGATGCTGTCCTGATCCTTAAGGGTGTTCCATTGCAGGCTGCTTAAATCTAAGGAAAAAGCAGAATGCTGATAGGCCAGGGGACCTATAGAGGGAAGTTCCTTTTGGGATATTCGTTTTTGTTCACCCCCGGGCGTTGTATAATATATTTCCGTGTTTATATTATGGTTCCACTTATTGGTGTTATTGACAAAGGGCAACCCCAGGTAAAGCGTATCATACGATCTTCCTCTTTGAATGTCCGGGGCGGTAATATCTGCCGTGATGGCCTGTATGTCATATTCAACGGGGATAAGGGCAAAATACGCTGCTGAAGAAGGGCTGCCGCTTAATCCCAGTAATACTTCGTTGGTGCCTTTTTTCAGGTTTACAGGAACTTTGAGATATTTGTTATTGTAAAAATCGCCGGAAAACCGCTCCCCGTTTAAACGAAAACTTCCCGTACCTCGCGCAATAACCAGAGCACGAGTGGGCTGTTTTACTTCAAAAGTCGTCCAGGCATAATTGCGGCAACGCGTAAACGTACGCCCTTTATAGTCTTTCCAAAAATCCCAGTCCGGCTCTGAAGTATCTTGTTTGACACGCAATATTCCTTTGTCGTCCACAGTATCCCTGCGCCAGGAAACTTTCCCCCCCTGGTTTAAAATGCTGTGATGCTCCATGCCTTCTTCCGGCATAATACCGGAAAAACCACCATGCTCATATAAGGGGTCTGTAGCCGATTCCCGGGCACCACTGGAAAATGGACCGGCCGTTAAGTATAATTCCGGATGGATGGTATCTTGTATAGTAGGCAAAATGTCCGCTTTTGAAAAAAAAGGAAAAGATAATAATATGCTGATAATAAAAAAAATAAATGCGCTGTAAAATAATTTTTTTATCATAAGACAATGGGTTTGATTTTGGGTTGATGTTTTTTTTCAATGGCTGCAAAGCTAAAAAGAAATCTTAAGTTTTAAATGCAGATTGCTTAAAAGCTTTTCTTCTTCATAATGTGTGAGCCGGGTATAAAAACTCAAAATTTATTCCACCCGCTGAAAATCTGCTTTGTCCCATCCCTAAAGGGAGGCTGATTTTCAGCGGCTTTACCCTTTAGGGTTCGGGGCAAAAAGCCGCTGACAAATCAAATCTGCCCTTTTTAGACCGGACTCATGTATGATTTTACGAATAAAATTTACCTATTTCAAAAAGTCTGTAATTGACCTGTTGGATCTAAAAAATGACCAATAATTAGTGTTTGTCCATATGTGAACCGGAAGGTAAGATCCTGCAGGAGGTCCAGGGGTTATGTACCACAGCCTGTATACCTGGACCGGCGTGTGGAGGGCATTGTTGCGACCGGTGGGGAACTGAAGAATTGTTTCTGTATCGGGA
>JAWOBQ010000066.1:0-3409 GCA_046484255.1 Bacteroidales bacterium
GGTAAAACCCAGAACAGGATCCGGAGATATCGCCTGGTTCCGGGATAAGAGGAAATTACCGGCCATGCTTTTCTGAAAATAAAAACATTCGCCAGGAAATATACCGTGATAATGATAGCGAAAATAAGTAAAAAAAGCATAATATTTCTGGATCATGGATGCCACGAGCTATGCTAAAGCATTGACGGGCAAGACAATAGACAAATGTAGTGAATTTCACGGCGCACACGTAAAATCCAATGATCATCCGGTTTTTCCTGCCAGCATCAATCGAAACATAGTGAACATTCTTTTAACAGCGAAACAGTGCATTTGTTTTTTACATTTGTATAAAATTTCAAAGGGTGCATACAGCATGAAAGAAGCATTACCGGATTTAGGAAAATCCCTGGACGGGGATTTGTTTACAGATCGTTATACCTGTTTGCAGTATGCTACGGATGCATCTGTATATCGCGAGGTTCCTCTGGCGGTATGCCGTCCGGCTACTGTAGATGATATGCGGAAGCTGATCGTTTTTGCAAAGGAACATAATACCTCTCTGATCCCCCGTACTGCCGGAACTTCTCTGGCAGGCCAGGTCGTGGGCGGGGGTATAGTGATGGATATATCCAAATACTTTACCCGCATACTGGAGTTGAACAAGGAAGAGCGATGGGTTAAGGTACAGCCGGGAGTGGTATTGGATGAGCTAAACCTGATATTGCGGGAGCATGGCTTGTTTTTTGCTCCGGAAACATCTACCGGCAATCGATGCATGATCGGTGGCATGGTGGGGAATAATTCTTGTGGAGCTCATTCCCTGATCTATGGTTCTACCAGGGATCATGTTCCGGAAGTAAAGGCTTTGTTGAGTGACGGCACGGAAGTTCTCTTTGGCGAATTATCGGCAGCAGCTTTTGAAGAAAAGCAAAAGCAGAACAGTCTGGAAGGCAAAATTTACCGGAATATCAGAGACATACTGGGAGATGCCGAGAGCAGGGAGCAGATACGGCAAGCTTTCCCGGATCCGCGGATCCATCGCAGGAACATGGGGTATGCTCTGGACTTGTTATCTTATATGGCTCCGTTTGCAGCAAGTGGGAAAGCATTTAATTTTTCAAGCTTACTTTGCGGCTCAGAGGGCACTCTGGCATTTATTACAGAAATAAAACTGGATCTGCTTCCCCTTCCTCCCAGGCATAAAGGGTTGTTGTGTGTTCATTTCCAAAACTTAAATGATGCATTTACGGCTAATCTGATCGCGCTGCAGCATCATCCCGGCGCTATTGAGCTGATGGACCACAAGGTTTTGGAACAGACTAAAAATAATATCGCCCAACGAAAAAACCGTTTTTTCCTGAAGGGGGACCCTGCTGCCGTGATGATTATCGAATGGGCGCGCGAAACGCCTGAAGAAATAAGACAATTGGCGAGAGACACGGAAGCAGCGTTGCGAAGGGAAAATCTGGGGTATCATTTCCCGTTGGTTACCGGAGAGGATATTTCAAGGGTGTGGGAGCTCAGAAAAGCCGGACTGGGGGTATTGAACAATATCCCGGGGGATGCTAAACCGGTAGCTGTTATTGAAGATACTTCCGTGCATCCGGAAGTGTTGCCGGACTATTTGCAGGAGTTTCAAACAATGCTGCGCGAGATGAACCTGAGCTGTGTGTATTACGCCCATATTGCTACCGGGGAGTTGCATCTTCGCCCTGTACTTAACCTTAAAGAAAAATCCCAGGTAGACTTGTTTCACCGGGTTGCAGAACGAACAGCCGGCCTGGTGAAGAAATACAACGGCTCGCTGAGCGGGGAGCATGGTGATGGCAGGCTGCGCGGGGAGTTTATACCGAAAATGCTGGGAGAAAAAACGTATCAACTTTTACGAAAGTTGAAGTATACATGGGACCCGGACAATATCCTTAATCCCGGCAAGATCGTGGACTCACCTTCCATGATGACAAATCTGCGTTATAAGCCCGGCCACAAAACCCCCGAAATTCAAACATACTTCGACTTTTCGGATACCCTGGGAATATTGCGCGCTGCCGAGCAATGTAACGGATCGGGAGATTGCAGAAAACCGGCCGCAATTGGAGGGACCATGTGCCCCACTTATCAGGCTACGTTAGATGAAAATGCCAGTACACGCGCCAGAGCCAATATACTAAGAGAATTCCTTACAGGGCCGGAACAGAAAAACCCTTTCAACCATAAGGAAATATACAGGGTGATGGACCTTTGCCTGTCATGTAAGGCATGTAAGTCGGAGTGCCCCTCCAATGTAGATATTACAAAATATAAAGCCGAATTTTTGCAGCATTATTACGATGCCAATACCCTGCCCCTGAGAAACAGGCTTATTGCGAATATTACGGCAGTGAACAGGCTGGGAATGATATGGCCGTGGATGTTTAACGTTTTTGTGTCCTACAAAATACCGGCATCACTGCTTAAGAAATTGCTCGGGTTTGCTCCTCAGCGCAGCATCCCCAGCTTGTATAAGATTACATTAAGAAGATGGATGAAAAAACATCATCAATTTTTGCAGCCGAAGGAAAAAAAGGGGCGCCTAGTGCTGTTTGTGGATGAATTCAGTAATTATAATGATACAAATACGGGCATAACGGCTGTGAAATTGCTTTCCGCTCTTGGATATGAGGTGGTGACATACCCCCACAAAGAAAGTGGGCGTACATATCTTTCTAAAGGATTATTGCGTCAAGCCGCAAAACGTGCCCGGGAAAATGTCGTAATGCTTGGCCATATGATCACCGAAGAGCTGCCCCTGATAGGGATAGAGCCATCAGGGATCTTGTCGTTCCGGGACGAGTACCCCCAATTGGTGGGAGACGAATTAAAAGGGCTTGCACGAAGCCTGGCTGAAAATAGCTATATGCTGGAGGAGTTTATTATGCGGGAGGTAGCTAAAGGAAATATTGAATCGTCGGCTTTTGAAAAAACCCACAAGCATATTAAACTCCATGGGCATTGTCATCAGAAAGCGTTGGCCTCTACCGACAAAACCAAAGAAATGCTGTCTATTCCACAAAATTACAGCGTGGAAGAGATCCCCGGAGGTTGTTGCGGGATGGCAGGCTCTTTTGGGTACGAAAAAGAACATTACCGCTTGTCTATGCAGGTGGGAGAACTATCCCTTTTCCCTGCTGTCAGAAAAGCAGGGAACGAAATGATCATTGCTGCCCCGGGAACCAGTTGCCGGCAGCAAATCCGGCACGGTACCGGAAAAATTGCCCTGCACCCCGTCGAAGTCCTCTGGAATGCATTTGTACAAAAATAAAGGGGCTTTCAGCATCTTTCAATAACCAGCGAAGTGTCTTTCGTCATTGCATAACCCATGATGCATGGCGCATAGTGCATAATACGACATTTTCCAAAAAGGCAGGTTGCCCTAAACGAAAGGGAA
>JAWOBQ010000119.1:0-2576 GCA_046484255.1 Bacteroidales bacterium
TCCTATGGATCATCGTACCAAAAGCTAACAGACGATGATCAAAAGGTAGAAAATAGATCTCTTAATAATTAATCTAACCTAATAAAAACCATAAGGTAGATTGAAACCCGCTCCACTATGTATCTAATCAGGATCGTTTTCAGGATATCAATCCATAGAAAAGAAGATCATCCAAAAAGTTACGTAAACAAAATATAAGGCAATTAAATAATAAGCAGACCATTTTCCCCAACTCGCCTTTATTAAACCATAGAATGATCCACAAGATAGCACCCGTCACAGTCTCCCACAGGAGATCCCAAAATACCAGGAGTCCCGGAAATCAATAACGACTGATGATTGCACCACCACCAACAGCCACCAAAGGAATGGTGATAACTTGACGAAACAATTATCCGATAAGCTGTTTGAAGGGTATTCCTTTTTTCGGACTGTAGCTTCCATCCGAAAAGCGGTTGCTTCTGTTCAATTTCCGTAAACTGAAAATTTTCACTGTAATTTATAGCTTGACTTAATTCAGTATTTGCCGGATATCCATCCCGAAATACACGATCGGGGTATAACAAAAAATTAATTGTAAGCCCCGTGGGCCTGGTGTTTTCATTCCCCTCAGCTATACCCGATATCAATGAAAACGCAAAACAAAACAACAGAAAAAACGCATAAGCAAAATGGTTATTTAGGTTTAATTTTTTGTTAAACAGAATATTTGCCGTATTGCTCGTTTTTATTTTACAATGCGTATTTTCTTTTTTATTAGAAGATATTTCGTTTTTTGACCTGCTCATATTAGCCTTTTTGAATAGATTATTAATATTTTCTCTTTAATTCTATCGTTTTGGTGGTTGGGGTGTTTGATCATGATCTTTATAGGGAATATGACCCCTTTCCGGATCAACGTCAAATCCCCATTCGGCGATATAGCTTGATCCGGGTCGAAAATCATCCCCGATTTTTTTTAATAATGACTGTAGCCGTTCATCAAGTTCTTCCTGTAGTTTTGTATATTTAGATTTACCAACCAGGTTATTCATTTGATAAGGATCTTTTGAATCGTCATATAAGAGCCAGGGACCATCAAGACTACGAACATAAGTATATTGGTTCGTCTTGATGGCACGATACTCTTTCCTTAACTCTTCATGCCTATTAAAAGGAGCTACTCCCATGTATAGCGCAGCATGATCTTTTTTATCTTTACCATCCTTTATAATTTTCGAAAAATTATCCCCCTCGCAGGAATTGGGAATTTCTATTCCGGCAAGACCAAGTAATGTAGGAAAAATATCCGGGGTATTGATCGGCATGTTTACAGTGTGACCCTGATTCCCATGGACGGCAGGGAATCTGACCAAAAACGGTACATTGGCCGACTCGCTCCATGGTACCTGTTTCTCGTGTGGGTTTACTCCTTGGGAACCAAGCATTTCACCATGATCAGAAGTAAAAACCAAAATTGTATTATCTTTCAGTCCTGATTCATCCAATGAGGTCAACAAATCGCCAATACTCTTGTCAATTGCTTCACAATGGCCATAATAACCTTGTGCTTCTTTTTTTGCTGAATTTTGCAGTTCTTCGGGTACATTCTCCCGTAATTTAATGGTGTCCGTTGGATAATTTTTCTGGTATTCTTTTGGAGCTGTGCCATGCGGGAAATGAGGGGGGCCGTAAGATACAAATAAGGCAAAAGGATTATCGTTATTTTTATGATTACTGATAAATTGCTGCGCATCCTTTGTTTGGGCAAATACATCATATCCCTCCCAAAACTTAATTTCATCCGAAGTGCCGGTATAATAATGAGAATTATTGTAGTCATGATCACATTCAGCAGCCTTCCAGTAATCAAAACCCTGGCGTCGTTCCGGAGGGATATAATCCTTTCGTCCATGTCCGTCGAGATGCCATTTACCTATATAACCAGTTTTATAACCCTGTGCACTCAGAACTTCTGCTATGCACAATTCTTTCTCCGGAAGATATGCATCGTTAAGAAACATACCAGTGGATGTAGGGTACTTACCTGTCAATAGAGCGGCACGATAAGGAGTGCTAACCGGACAAACCGATACAGCATTTCGGAAATTCAAACTTTCTTTTGCCAGTTGATCCAGATTTGGTGTCCTGACATTAGGATCTCCTGCATAACCGGTTGCTGAGCCCCGCCATTGATCCGCAAACAAAAAAACTATATTAGGCCTTCCCCGACTGCCACTGCACCTCAATAGCATAGGTGATAAGGTTATTGCAGCCGTTGCTGTAGAAAAATCTTTTATGAATTTTCGTCTGTTGATGTAACGGCCATTTCTCGTGTTATCTACTAGTGGAAAGTCCATTGATTTCATTTTTTTCAAATTTTTATTTTGTGAATGATAAGTATTACCCTTTCTTATAATTATCTGCTGAATTGAATGTCATATAAAAGGTTCTTTACTTTCAATTATGGCTTCTCTTTCCTTATTTCGAATGAATGCTGCCCGGGGCTAACATCTTCAATTAACACGTGATTTTCCTGTTCCCTGCCTTTGACGGTTTCTCCGTCTTTAAAAAGACTGTATTCTCTGAACTTTTTG
>JAWOBQ010000040.1:0-4619 GCA_046484255.1 Bacteroidales bacterium
TTGTATTATATGAAAAAACGGGTATATCCTGAAGCCCCCGCTCTTCTTTCATTTTCGCATCCTTTTTATGTTTTGGGCGCATGGCAAACACAGTAACATCAGCCCCTGCCCGGACTAATGCGCTGATATCAGTAGCAGCAAATGTCTCGGAAGGGGAAGGGAATTGCATGGTAATGGTTGAGATGCGCATGGGGGGTTGAATTTTTAAATGAGTCCGGGCTAAAAAGGGCACATTTGATTTTTAGCGGTTTATCCCGAACGCTAAAGAGTGAATCCGCTGAAAATGAGCCACCTTGAGGGATGGGGCAAAGCTGATCTTTAGCGGCTGTGATAAATTAGTGTTTTTAGACCGGACTCAGTAATGCAAGGTAATTTTCGATATTTTCCTCGTTGTTGAACAGGGAAAGTGCTCTTTCCCGGTTGGTTTGCCCTTCGCTGTTTCGTTCTTCTTCAGTCATATTTATAAGGGATGACAGCGAGCGGCTGATCTCTTTATGGTTTTGGGGGTTGAAGGTCAGGCGTGGGTTTTTAATAAGCATCGGGATATCCGAAACAGCCGGCGCGATCACCGGTTTGCTCAGGGCCATTGCTTCACAAATTACATTGGGCAACCCTTCATGAAAGCTAAACAGCCCGACAGCATCTGCTTTTTTCATCTCTTCCCGGATTTCCGGCTTTGGTTCATGGAAATGAAAGATATGCCATAGATCGTATTCTTCGATCTTGCGCTCAGCCTTGCTTTTGGAATTATCTATTGTACTGTCGCCAAACCAGTGGACCTGTAATTTTTGCTGATCTTCAGAGGGTAAAACCTTGACGGCTTCAATTAATCCGTTCAGATTTTTCAGATACCGGTGACTGGCAATCACCAAAAGCCTGAAAACATCTGCTGATGCCTTGCTCTGAACATCAAGCGGCCTGAGCTTGTCAAATTCTATGATGTTGTAAATAACCCTGCATTTGCTTTTGGGCAAAAAGGGATTAACTTGTCTGACTATTTTCAGGTTTTTATGGGAATTGGCTACCACATAATCGGCCAATCCATGAAACCACCGGTAGATCCTTTTTTTCAAAGATGAAAAAATCAGTGGATTAGCGCTTCGTTCGCCCACCACCAGCGACCATTTCCGGCCGGGGAGGCCGGATAACTGGCAAATGAAATTGGAAGCTTCCAGAAAGGACAATACCCCGTCGAACTTGCCCCGGCGGATAAATGCACGCATTTTGAAAAATCGCAGGATGTAATTGGAACGGATCACTTCATATACGGGTATATCATGCCGGTCAAGGATAGTTTTAAAAAAATTTATCCGGTGATATACCAAAAAGCAAACCTCATGGCCTTTATTTTTAAAGCCGATGGCTAAATTCACCAGTTGGCGCTGGGCTCCCCCTGATGTTAAACTGTCAATCACACATAATATTTTCATTGTTCTATACCTGGCATATTCGCCCTGGGATGTTTCATGGCTATGATAACCGGGATTTTTTCAAGTCTGAGTGCTCTGGCAACTGCCAAACGATTCCGGCCATCAATAAACAGCAGCTCATTATTTCTGGATAATCCCACCCGTATCTCATCCCAGATCTGAACCGATCCCAGTTGTCTTTGGGTCTTGTATCCATGCTCTTTGATCGTTCCTGCCATCGCTTCCAGTTCCATCAGCTTTTTATGCAGGCTTTCCGTATCATCACATTTAAGCCTTCGCTTACCCTGTTCAATGTCTTTTCTGACCTGCTTATATTCATCAATTTCTTCCCACTCTAATGCCCGACGGAAACGCTTTTCAAGCATAACAAACAATTGCTCGCCGGTTAGATCGTGCTGCTCCAGATCCCAATCTCCCGGCTTTTCGATCCCTATGCGCAATATGTGCGCATACTTCCGGTATCTGCGCTGATCGGTATGCTTGCTGATGCGCATAGGATCAACCCATATCACTTCAAAAGGATCTCTATAACGACAGGGACGCTTTAACCGGTGATATGCCCGGACCAAAGGAACCATGAAACAGTAACGGAATATGTTTATCGCTTTTCGCAAGATTAATGGTTCGTTGTTCTGTGTTTGTTTCCTGCCAACCTGTTAAATGCGACGTTAGGAGCAAATTTCACCGGGTTCTGTGGTTATTGTTGGCACCTCAATCAACTCAATCAACCTAATCAACCTAATCAACTCAACCCCCCCTGGCGGCTTGATCGATTTCGTTCAGGAATTCTTGTATCATAAAATACTCAGGGATAAAGTTGCCTTTTATCCGGTTTAGATCGGGATCCCAGAAGCTGCTTATATTTTCTCCCTGGTATGCGTAAGCATAGCTCATTTCCAAAAGGTAAAACTGATCCTTATCGTAAATATAGTCAAAAGCAATGCATTGAAGCTTTAACATCCGGGCAGCCTGAAAGGAATATTCTACCAGTTCGCGGGGGATGTTTTCATAATTACTGTCAAGCATTCCACTGCCGGAGGCCCGGAAATCGTTGGTCCTTACGTATCGTTTTTTACCAAAACAGCGGTTTCCGATCACTTTGAGCCGGTAATCGCAATTGGTATTTGGCACAAAATCCTGAAAGTATGCATAGTTTTTTTCCACCACATGATCGGGTTGGAACTGAAGGGGGAGAGGGAGTTTCAGCAGGTATTTAAGGATCCGTCCGAAGGATTTCAGGTCTTTGTTGCGCCTGAACTTCCATAGGCTTTCTTTCAGGTGCGTTTGCTTACTATAATTCGGGATTCCTTTTCCAAAGCATTTCCGGATGATCGTTTTCGCTTGTTTTTTGGATTTTACCAGGCTGACATTTTTGGATCCGGAACCATTCCTTGTCTTGAATACCTTAGGAAAACAGGCAGTTTCCACCCATTTCATGGCTTTCTCCTTATCATAAAAAACATAGGTAGGGACAATCGAAAGCCTCATGGCTTCGAATAAATACTTTTGCCCAAGCTTGTCATCAAAATGCCATGCGGTTTTTGAATCCGGAAATACCTTGATCCCTTTGGCCTCCAAAGCATAAGTTAATTGCCTGGCAAATAAATAAGCCCGGTACCCTGCATTATGATGCCAGTGCCACATCAACCCATTACAACCCTCAAGCTGCTCAAAAATAGTGTTGTCAAAGCAATTGACCAGCTTATAGCTGATGTTATTATCCTCGCAATATTCAATCCATCTTTCAGAATAACTCCCCGGGCGGTGATGTATTGCTATCATTATATTTGTTTTTTTGATCCGGACATAAAACATGCGTCCGGTTTACAAAGGATATTTTGATTTTCAGCGGCAGAAACGAATTTGTGTTTTGGGAGCGGGGGCAAGTTATGGTTTGATCTTAAAGAACCATTTTCAAGTGTTTTAAACGTCTTTTCCTTCCTCTATGCAATAAAGAAACCGGCAATAATGACAGGATATATAGTTTTAATGCCGTAAAGAAGTCGCCTTTCCAATAGATGCTGTTTCTGTATTGATACTTTCGTTGGTTTATTTTGATACTGGTTACCAGGCTCTTTTTTAGCCTGATGTTCAAATATTTTTTTAAGAGTAATTTTTCTTCGGCGTTTAGGTGTTCAGCCAGATCTTTATAGATATGGGGTTGCAGCAGATCAGTGCCGGTTTCAGCAGTTTTGGTAACCATATTCATACTATCGGTATGATAGATTGCCCCCAGATGGTTGCTCCATGCCATTTGTTTATGATAACACATGATCTTCAACCAGGCATGAATGTCTCCGCCGCGTTTCGCTTGCGTTTCAGAAGGGAACAGCTGTGAAGCCAGCGGGGAATTCTTTTTAATACATGCCACTAAAGTACAGACCGGAAGCATATTTTTTATCCCTGACTTAAGATACTCCCTGAGGGTTATGGAAAATTTCCCCTCTGCGTGAAATTGCGTAAAAAATGGATTGGGGGATTTCTCCTTGCCTTTTTTCTTTTCCCATCCACAGGCCATAAAGGAAACATGCGGATACAGGCGGGATAATGCATGCATTTGTTCAAGATGCTCTTTATGCCATTGATCATCCGCATCCAGAAAAGCGATCCATTCTCCCCGGGCTTTTTCTATACCTAAGTTCCGGGCAGCATATCCTCCGGCCCCGGGGGTTTCACGCCGGAAAATACGCAGGCGGGCGTCGGAAAATTTCCCGACTTCTTCCATGCTGCTGTCTGTTGAAGCATCGTCGATAAGCAGTATTTCATAGTTTTGACAGGTTTGATCAAGGGCAGACTTTAGGCAGCGTTGAATGTACGGCGCTTTATTGTGAACCGGGATCACTATGGAAAAGAAAGGATGCTGCGGTGGCTTTTTATCGGCTTGATACATGCTAAAAATTTTCTTTGAAGTAAACCCGGCCAATGTTACTTGATAGGGCTGTTTGATTTCTGCTTTTGCATTTACTTTGCTTCGTTTATTATCTCAAACACTTCATTCCACATAGCTTCGGAGCGTTGTTGCAGCTGCCGGGATTTTGCGGTGATCGTGGTCTGTATCTGCCGGTAAGTTTCGGCTTGGATAAGCATGTCAAGCTTATTATATATCTCCTGCTCACGGGCAGTCACATTAATGATCCCTTCTGGAAAGTCATAATCCCGGAACAGCATTTCATATTTATGGCTCCAGCC
>JAWOBQ010000061.1:0-5565 GCA_046484255.1 Bacteroidales bacterium
CGATTGTTCCTGATGTAAAATGAAAGCGTAGTTGAACGCTACTGGAGGATGTATATGAGCTTAAATCCACATAAGTTTTGTGCCAGTCCGAACCCTGATGCCCGGTTTTGGTCCATTCTGTAGTCCAGGTTGAACCTCCGTCTGTTGAAACATCAAGATTAAGTGTTCCATCGGAGTGGGCGCCATCCCATCTCATGTGATAATCAAAGATAATGTGGGGACTTGATAAGGATGAAAGATCAAATGTCGGACTTTCTATGGCAAATACATCCCCGTTGGAGGTGCCAGAGGTCTCGCAATAAATGTAATGACTTCCTTCGTTAGCACTACTTGGCCCGGTACCACTGGAAGTTGTGCCACCTGTATTATTTTCCCAGTCTTCATCGGCATAGGTTGTATGCGACCAACTGCCAATATTGCCACCTTCCCATCCTTCGGTGTAGGGGAAAGATGTGATTTGCGCCCAACCACTTATGCTTGTGATAAACATAAAAACGAAAAATAAGCTGAGCTTTTTTAATACGTTGAATTTTTTCATCTTTACTTGTTTTTGAGGTTATTATTCATTTGTAATTAAGTTATTTATATATGAGTTCGGTCTAAAAAGGGCAGATTTGATTCTCAACGGTTTTCACCGAACCCTAAAGGATGAATCCACTGAAAATCAGCCACCCTTTAGGATGAGCAAAACTGATTTTCAGCGGGTGTACTAATTCCTGGGTTTTTAGACCATACTCATATATAATTTAGCCTTTTTAATAATTACAAAACTAATATAAACGCAAAGCCTTTGCAAGCAATTAGTCAGGAAATTTAAACTTTTGGAATTTTTTATATATCGGCCAAAACAATAACCTTCTGGTAATCAGTTAAAAATAGAGGCCATTAATTATAATTTAAATTAATTATAGATAACCATCCTATTATAATAATTAGTGTCTGTCTATAAAGTCGAGTGTTTGATTCAAAATGTTCGAGTTCAAGGTTTACCCCGTTTTTATCGGGTGTTTACCCCGTTTTTTTTTTATCGGGGCGTGCGAACCGAACGAAGTGAGCTCTTGAACACCTTTAAATAGAAGAGTCCGGTCTCAAAAGGTCACATTTGATTTTCACCGGCTTTTTACCCCGAACCCTAAAGGGTGAAGCCGCTGAAAATCAGGCTCCCTTTAGGGATGGGGTAAAGCTGATTTTTAGCGGCTGTGATACATTTAGTGTTTTTAGACCGGACTCATAGAATTAAGTTTGTGAAAAAAAATTTAAACCGCAGTATACTAACGTATATGAGGATTTAAAATTTGAGCAACAACGCAGATAAAGGTCACATTCGGTTTTTAGCGGCATTTTACCCCGGACTCTTTGCGTATTAAAAGCGATTTTTCCACCATCGTTTAAGGCGTGTCCGGATATCATTTTCGCGGGGGTTATTTTGTGGTTTATAGATTTGTCTATTTTTCACTTTATCAGGCATAAACTGTTGTTCCACAAAATTCCCCGGGTAGCTGTGGGCATATTTATAATCCTTCCCATACTTAAGATCTTTCATCATATTGGTAGGGGCATTACGCAGATGCAAAGGCACGGGGAGGTCACCGGTTTCACGGACGATCTGCTGAGCCTCGTTAATGGCCTGATATGCTGAATTGCTTTTAGGAGAAGTGGCCAGGTAGATAGTAGCTTCAGCGAGGATGATCCGTCCTTCCGGAAATCCCACAGTATCAACCGCCTGGAAGCAATTTTGCGCGATCAGCAGGGCGTTGGGGTTGGCCAGGCCGATATCTTCAGCTGCCAGGATCAGTAAGCGGCGTGCGATAAACTTTGGTTCTTCTCCTCCTTCTATCATGCGTGCAAGCCAATAGACAGAAGCATCGGGGTCGCTTCCGCGCACTGATTTAATAAAAGCCGAGATCATATCATAATGCATCTCGCCACCCTTATCATATTTAGCAAGATTTTCCTGGATTACCTGTAGTACTGCTTTGTTTGTTAATACCGAAATCCCCCCTCCGCTTCGCAGCATCCTTTCTGCCAGCTCAAAAGCATTGAGCAACTTTCGGGCATCCCCGCCGCAAATATGTAACAAAGCTTCTGTTTCTTTGAGTTCAACCCGCACGCCATATTGCGTTTTATAGTATTCAACAGCTATATCAAGCATTTTTGTTAACTCATTGTATTCCAGTGGATAAAGAACATACACCTGAACTCTTGACAACAAAGGGCTGATCACTTCAAAAGAAGGGTTTTCTGTGGTCGCTCCGATCAGGGTTATAATTCCCTCTTCCACAGCGTTCAGCAAAGAATCTTGTTGTGATTTGCTAAAGCGGTGAATCTCATCTATAAACAAAAGAGCTCCACCTCCCCCCTGTTTCGCTTTGCTGATCACTTCACGTACATCTTTCACGCCACTGCTAACAGCACTCAGCGTATAAAAAGGCCGGAAAAGCGTATTCGCGATAATACGAGCCAGGGTTGTTTTTCCCACACCCGGCGGCCCCCATAGTATCATGGAAGGAACATGCCCGTTCTCAATAGCCTTGCGCAAAGCTGAAGAAGAGCCCAGAAGATGCCTTTGCCCAATGAACTCATCCAGGTTTTGCGGTCTTAACTTTTCAGCCAGTGGCTTCCCGGTTTGCATAGTATCTGATTTATAGACTGTAATTGTCTTGAGTTAAAACTGAATTAGCGAATCCTTACGAAACTCTTCCAGCAGGTATGGAAGCTCATGATAATTAACAATGCGTACATTATAATAATAATACCGGATAATCTCGTCATAGGAATATCCGCTCTGTGCCATTTTCATTGCCCCTTCCTGGCATAAACCTACCCCATGGCCATATCCTTTTCCTGTAAATACGACACTGTCTTGTTCGACCTGTATATCAAAAAAGGCAGAGGCTAAGCCCAGATCATCCCGTATGGCTCTCAAACGTATATCCTTGATCAGATATTTTTTTCGCTCATCTTGCCGGAACATAAGCACACTATCCAAAGCTCCCGCATCATCACGATCGTAATGATGCGTTTCTGCCAGGTAATCCAGCCATCGTTTCCGGGATATCCTAAATTTCCAGCGGGCATTAGGCATATGCACACAAAAAGTATCCGATACCGATTTAAGATATGACAAAGGGATACTCCAGACATCTTCGGAATTGTTGGTCTGCCCTCCACAGTTTGAATGG
The DNA here is from genome assembly GCA_046484255.1 of Bacteroidales bacterium. Lineage (GTDB taxonomy): Bacteria > Bacteroidota > Bacteroidia > Bacteroidales > PWNQ01 > PWNQ01. The sequence continues at coordinate 3,183 of JAWOBQ010000061.1, forward strand.
AAGGCAGCTAAGATCATCTGATTATTTTCATCAACGATTACCTCGCCTGAAGTTCGCATTACAGCCATCAATATGTCGCTGTTTACGGCTCTTCCTTTATACACCTGACAATGAACGCCATCACACATATGAAATCCTTCTTCTTTATGCTTTTTAACGTTATTCAATGCAAAGGTTCGACAGGTAATCGCCTGCACCTGGTAATAGTCGATATTTTTAGAACTCCCTCCTCCTTCCGATTGCACTACGCCGGCGATATATTTTTCCAGTCCCACCTGGTTAATCATTCTCAAATATCCATTTTGAGCGGTAATTTTCAGGTCATCATCATAAAAGCGTTCCTCCAGGGAAGCTCTGACAGGGTTTATTCTGAAGTTGTTCATATAACGCTCTCCGCGAAAAGCTACTGCCCGGTATTTTCCCATGACACTATCCGCCACAGTAACCACAACCTGTTCATTATCGGCCGATAAACGAATTAACGTACCAGAAGTGTATTTTCCAAGGTGATCATAATCACCTTTTATACGATACGTCCCGGAAGTTATCTCGACCTCCGCGGTTGTGATATCATCCTGATAAAACAAGGCTATATCCAGGTTTATCGCAGAAACGGAAAGCGATAAAAGAAAGGTCAAAAAACATAAACCGCTTTTAAATATCATGGCATTGCCTTCGTTCAAATTTTTGGATCAGCAATTATACAACAAAGAGAATCAATGTCTTGCAAGTTCTGCCATTTCTCCGGCAGCTCTTTCAGAGGCGCCTTCTCCACCGAGTTTCTCTTTCAACAGCTCATAATTTTCCAGCATCGTATTCCGGGTATTTTCATCATTTATTAATCGTTGCAATTCTTCTGCCACGTTTTTCACCGAACAATCTTGCTGAATAAATTCTTTAAAGATGGGTTTATTCAACACCAGGTTAGCCAGGGATATATAATCAAGTTTTACCAGTTGTTTGGCAATAAGATAAGACAGCACAGCAGCTTTATACATAACCAGCTGAGGCACACGAAACAAAGCAGCTTCCAGGGATGCTGTTCCCGAGGTGATCATTCCGGCATGCGCCATTTGCAAAACCGGATACGTTTGATTAATAATCAATTTCACATCCTGATTTCCGATAATATCCCCGTACAATTTTTGAGGAATATGATCTGTCCCGGCGATCACAAACTGATAGCCGGGAAATTTTTTCGACACCTTAACCATAACGGGCAGCATACGTTTTATTTCTTGTTTCCGGCTGCCCGGCAGCAGAGCTATTAGTGGGCGTTCATCCAACTGATGGTCTGTTTTAAATCGTTCTTTGTCAAAATTTTGATTACGCCTGCCAAGTTCATCCAGCAAGGGATGCCCTACGAAATCAACCTGCATATTATGTTTGCGGTAAAAGTCTTTTTCAAAGGGTAAGATCACAAACATCCGGTCTACGGTCTTTTTAATTTTTTTCACCCTGCTCTCTCTCCAGGCCCATATTTGCGGCGAGATATAATAAGCCACTTTAAACCCATTTTTTTGAGCAAAGGCTGCTATTCGCATATTAAAGCCCGGGTAATCGACCAGGATCAGCAGGTCAGGTTTAAACCTCAGCAGATCTTTTTTACATTGATTCAGGTTTTTTAAAATTATCCGGAAGTTCAAGAGCACTTCAGCAAAGCCCATAAAGGCGTGATATTTATAGTGCCTGACCAGTTCTCCGCCTTGCATTTGCATACGATCTCCGCCCCAGAAGCGAAAGTGAGCATGTTTATCTTTCTGCTTTATTTGTTCCATAAGATTCGCAGAGTGCATGTCCCCGGAGGCTTCTCCGGCTATAAGATAATAACGCATAATTAAAAGGATTGCACGAAAATCACAGCATAAGCAATACTATAGGCAAAAGTAACGATTAATACTCCCCGGCCGGTTTTTTCCCGTGTTTTACTGGTTAAAAAATTACGTAACAAAAAAACATTCAGTACTATACTGATCAGGATAATAGTATTTGTTTCCAAAAAATTCCGGTGGCCCTCTATGCTATTTTCCAGCCATGTATTGAGATAATAAATCACAAAAAACAGCACTATAGGCACCAATGCACCGGAAATCAGGCCCAATAACATCGTATCTTTTTTTAAAAATTCACGCATTATTTTCCCACACTTTTAATTTATCAATAATATGATGCGCCGTAAAGTCAAATTGTATAGGCACTACAGACACATAGCCATTTTCAAGGGCATGTTCATCGGTATCTTCCGCTCTGTCCATATTATTAAAAACGCCTTTAAGCCAGAAGTATTCTTGTTTTCTGGGGTCGGTTCTCATTTCAAAGTCTTCTTTCCAGGCAGCTTTAGCCTGCCGGCAAATTTTCAGTCCTTTATAGGCATTCCCATATG
>JAWOBQ010000091.1:0-8233 GCA_046484255.1 Bacteroidales bacterium
ATTCTTTGACATCCCTAACCTGGACAAGCCTGATTCAAAGTGGGAGTTGACTTCCGTGCGATGCCGTCTCGTTTTTTGAATAATCCCACTCAATCAACTCAATCCACTCAATCCACTCAATCCACTGAATCAACTCAATCAATCAAAACACCTTAAATTACCTTTTTTGGTTTAAAGAATGGGGAGTACAATATCCAATATTATTTTTTGTTTTATCTTCGTGCTTTGAAAACAACTAAATTTTATAGTTATGAAAAAAAAATTATCTATTCTCGCAATGGTGGCGATCTTTGCAGGGTTTTTCGCTTGTGGAGAGCGCAATGAGGAAAAAGAATCGGCTGAATTACTGGAAAATGAAAGACTGGGGATCATTCCTGCTGAAGGCGATTTTACACTAAAAGAAGATGTAGATATCGACCGGAGGCTGAATAACTTTGTGGAAGTTGAACTTACGGCAGATATCAGTCACTTGAATGAAACAGAGAAACAAGTATTATCGCTGATGTTTGATGCTGCAGATATTATGGAGGAGCTTTTTTGGATGCAGGCTTTAGGCGATAAGGAAAATTTTATGAATCGACTGGAAAACCCGAAGGCCCGGGAATATGCCAAAATCCATTATGGACCCTGGGATCGCCTGAAAGGGAATGCTCCTTTTATTGAAGGCTTTGGCCCCAAGCCGGAAGGAGCAAATTTTTATCCTGCTGATATGACCGAAGAAGAATTTGAAGCTCTGGAAGATGAAGATAAAAAAAGCCTTTATACATTGATCCGCCGTGATGAAGGGGGAAATTTGAAAACGGTATGGTATCATGATGCCTATAAATCAAAGCTGAAACAGGCTGCAGAGATTTTAAAAACCGCAGCAGGAACTACAGATAACCCGGGATTGGAAAAATATCTCAATCTGCGTGCAGAAGCCCTGCTGAATAGTGATTATTTTGAGAGTGATATGGCATGGCTTGACATGAAAACCTCTAAATTGGATCTGGTTTACGGACCCATTGAGAACTATGAAGATAACCTTTTCAACTATAAAGCCGCTTTTACTGCTTATGTGTTGATTAAAGATGAGGAATGGAGCGATCGTTTAACTAAGTTTGCCGAATTTTTACCCGATATGCAGAAAGACCTGCCGGTTGATGATAAATATAAACAGGATGAAATTGGCCTGGAGGCAGATCTGAATGCTTATGATGTTGTTTATTACAGGGGAGATTGTAATTCAGGCAGTAAGTCTATCGCTATTAACCTTCCCAATGATGAACGGGTACAACAAGAAAAGGGATCGCGTAAACTGCAGTTGAAAAACTCTATGAGAGCAAAGTTTGATAAGATCCTTATGCCCATAAGTAAGCATTTGATCGTGGAAGAACAACGCGACTACATATCGTTTGATGCTTTCTTTCAAAATGTGATGTTTCATGAAGTCGGCCATGGAATGGGAATAAAAAATACCATCACCGGCAAAGGCACCGTAAGAGAAGTTTTAAAAGCGCAACATTCTCCTATTGAAGAAGCGAAGGCTGATATCATGGGGCTTTACCTGGGTCAGCAATTTCATAAAACGGATGAGTTAACTGGGGATCACAAAGATAATTTCGTTACTTTCATAGCTTCGATCTTCCGCTCTATCCGGTTTGGCACGGCAAGTGCTCATGGAAAAGCCAATATGATGGCCTTTAATTATCTGCTGGAAAACGGTTCCCTGGAAAGAACAGAACAGGGTCAATACCGTATCGATTTTGAGCAGCTTGAAGAAGATATGGTGAATTTTATGGAGCTTATTATTACTATACAAGGCGATGGTGATATTGAGCGGGCCAAGAAGATGATAGCGGAAGATGGAAAAGTGAAAGGGAAACTGGCTGAAGACCTTGAGCGAATGGAAGAACATAATATTCCTGTGGATATTGTTTTTGATCAGGGGAAAGATAAGCTGGGGCTGAACTAAAATATTTCTTTTTTGTTATTGCGGCAGGCTTCGGAGTACCTCTGAAGCTTGCCATTTTTGTAATATAAAGTATAGTGATGAGAAAAGTATATCTAACATGCTGGCTGGCTCTTGCAACACTCTTAGTCACTGCCCAGCAGTTCGACTTTAGTGATTCGGCTCGTATCCGGCGTTTGAAAAACGATATTTATGTTTTAGCCGCAGACTCCCTGTTGGGGCGTGAAGCAGGAACCAAAGGGGAGATCAAGGCCATGCACTTTTTAGCGGAAGAATTCCAAAAGATTAAGCTTCAGCCTATACTCCCGGATGATACGTATTTTCAGGAATTTGAGTTTGTAGATGCCTTGACCTATGAAAAGGGAACTTCTTTTAAGGGTAAACATAACGGCTTTACGCTTAAAGAAGAATATTATCCCTTGGCTTTCTCGGCCTCTTCCGGTATAGAAGCTGAACTTATTGACCTTGGGTATGGATTGGATACGGATGATCCGCAGACCAACGATTATGAGGGAAGACAAGGCCTTGAAGGCAAAATATTTCTTATTAATCTCTCGGTACCCGGGGGGGCGGAAAATTATGAAGATTACGCGGATATTGCAGATATACGTTCCAGGATCAATACCGCAGAACAATATGGAGCGAGAGCCGTCGTGTTTATCAATGATGATCCCGGCCTGCGCGACCCTGAGGATAAACTGTCTTTACGGATATCGCCTGCTGATATCCCTGTAGTTTTTGTCAACGATAAGGCCAAAGAGAAAATCCGCTCCATGGAAGGCCAACAGTTGGAATTGAAAGTAAATATTCGCAGGATCCGCAAAAAGGCCTTTAATGTGGTGGGGAAGATCAATAATAATGCAGAATATACCCTGTTAATCGGAGCGCATTATGATCACTTGGGGATGGGGGGTCCCACTTCACGGGATACGGGGGCGCCGGAAATTCATCCCGGAGCGGATGATAATGCTTCCGGTGTAGCCGGTATGCTTGAGATCGCACGTAAGCTTAAAACTCAGCCCGATGAAAGATTCAATTATTTGTTTGTTGCCTTTTCAGCAGAGGAGAAAGGGCTGCTGGGCTCTTCACGCTTTTTGGATAGCAATGTGTATGATTATGGTAAAATTACGGCTATGCTTAATCTGGACATGATCGGGCGTATGGAAGAGCAGGACTTGCATATATCAGGAACCGGAACATCTGAACTATGGGAAAAGCTTGTGAAACAAGCCAATAGTGATAATCTGGTGCTGACTACTTCTCGCTCCGGAACAGGGGCCTCTGACCATTTGTCGTTTTATATGCAAAATATCCCGGTGCTCTTTTATTTTACAGGGATTCACGAGGATTATCATAAGCCATCAGATACGCCCGATAAGATCAATTATCCCGGAATGCTTAAGGTTATTCGTACTGTAGAAAATCTTGCCGGGAGGATTCCGAATGAAGAAAAACTTGATTTTCAAAAAACCGGCTCAAGTCGTTCCGGGAGACGTCCGAAGCAGTTTTCCGTTACGCTGGGGGTTGTGCCTGACCACAGCTTTGATGGAGAAGGTTTCCGTATACAGCATGTTATAGAGGATCGTGCCGCCGAAAAGGCCGGTCTCCACGATGGGGATGTGATTATTCAAATGGGCGAACATGAAATTAAAGATATAACATCTTATATGAAAAGCCTTTCTAAATTTAAAAAGGGGAATAAAACCACGGTAAAAATAAAAAGAAAGAATAAAATCCTGAAAAAAACAGTCATTTTTAAGTAATCCTTTGTTTCTTTGCAAACGTATGAATTATAAAGATTTCCACATAGGTGTTTTAGGAGGAGGAAGTTGGGGAACGGCGCTGGTGAAAGTTGTTTCATCCAATACGGAAAACCTGCATTGGTGGGTTCGAAATAAAGATATAGTTGAAAATATTAAGGCCTACGGGAAAAATCCCAGTTATTTGCGCTATGCAGATCTGCCGAAAACTATAGATGTATCCATTGATATAAATAACGTAATCCGTCAGTCCGATATTTTGATTGTGGCGATTCCTTCGCCTTTTATAAAAGATGCTGTGCTGCGGGTTAACCGCCATATGTTAGCGGAGAAAAAGGTCTTTTCAGCCGTGAAAGGAATAATCCCCGGTGAAATATCTACGGTTACAGAGCTGTTAAAAATTCACTTTTCCGTTCCTTCGCAAAATCTGGGCGTGATATCCGGCCCTTGCCATTCGGAAGAGGTTGCCATGGAAAAATATTCATTTCTTACTATTGGCTCTTATAATATGGAGTTGGCCGTGGAAATGCAACGACTGCTTACTTCACGATTTATGAAGATCAGCCTGTCTGACGATGTTCGTGGAATTGAATATGCCTCCATACTGAAAAATATTATTGCCATCGCTTCAGGAATAAGCCACGGACTGGGTTATGGAGATAATTTCCAGGCCGTGTTAATCGCCAATGCCGTTCAGGAAATGAAAGCTTTATTAGGGAAAATTGAATCCAACGGAAGGAACCTGGCCCATTCAGTATACCTGGGAGATGTTATGGTTACGGCATATTCCAAATTCTCACGCAATAGAATGCTGGGAAATTTGCTGGGTAAAGGGTATTCTGTAAAAGCTTCTTTAACAGAAATGAATATGATCGCTGAAGGGTATTATGCCGTGGATAGTGTGATGAAAATCGCGGAGGATAAAAAGCTGAATATGCCTGTAATGAAAGCCGTATACAATATTTTATATAATAACGCCTGTGCAGCAGAGCAAGTAAGATTGTTAGCCTCTGTGCTGAAATAAGATCTGTGCCCGGTCTAAAAACACTAAATGTATCCCAGCCGCTAAAAATCAGCTTTACCCCATCCCTAAAGGAAGGCTGATTTTCAGCGGCTTCACCCTTTAGGGTTCGGGGTAAAAAGCCGGTGAAAATCAAATGTGACCTTTTTAGACCGGACTCAATGATAGAAACAATAAAAAGATCAGAAAAACATATTCCCTGATTATACGAATTTTGAAAAATTTAAATATTGGGAAATCAGTTATTTTCAAGATGAAGCAAAGCGGATGTCCAGCCGGTGTGAAAAAATTATGATTTTTATACCGTGCTCAAGCATTTTTCTAATAAGAAAAGTTGTAAATTTGCAAATGCTTGCAGCAAATGCTATAAGAAGGACAATATATTTGACGGCAATATTGGTTTTGTTTTTCAGGCCATTGGAGGCCAGAGCATATGATGCAAGCATTTTTGGTTAGGCATAGTGTTAAGTTCCGGGGGCTTGCGAAGTATTTAAGATCAAGGATTTACTTTGGTAAATCACTGTTTTAAATATGCGGATAATAACGAAACCGGACATTACGGCAAACACTAAATAAATTAGCAATATATTAAAATAAGAATGAATTATGAAAAAAGTATTTGTAGTATTAATGATCAGCCTGGTTTCAATAACCGGATCATTTGCATACAATCCTCCTATAGAGGGGATGTGGCTTCCTATGTTTATTGAGCGGCTCAATTATGATGAGATGAAAGAGATGGGTCTTCAGTTGACTCCTGAAGAGTTGTACAGTGTGAACAACTCCAGCCTGAAAGATGCTATTGTCGGTTTGGCTAAAGGTAGTGCCCCTGACGGATTCTTTTGTACGGCCGAGGTTATATCCCCGCAAGGGCTTCTCTTGTCTAATCATCATTGTGCGTATAGTAATATACAGGAGCATTCGACGGTAGAGCATGATTATCTGGCCGATGGTTTCTGGGCTTTAGACAAAAAAGAAGAGTTACCTAATGAAGGGCTTACTGCTTCTTTTCTTGTCAGAATGGATGATGTAACCGGGCAGGTCATGGAAGATGTTAAGGAAGATATGGATGAAAGCCAGCGCAGCAGAGCCATACAAAAAGCAAGTAATAAGCTTGAAAAACAGGCTTCGGAAAATGGAAAATACGATGTGACGGTAAAAAGTTTTTTTGAAGGTAATGAATATTACATGTTTACTTATATTACCTATAAGGATGTACGCCTGGTAGGGGCTCCCCCTTCCGGTGTTGGCAAATTCGGCGGTGATACCGACAACTGGATGTGGCCCCGCCACAACGGGGATTTTGCTATGTACAGAGTATATACTGCACCCGATGGAAGCCCTGCTACCTATGACGAAGATAATATCCCTATGGAACCCAAACACCATCTGCCTGTTTCTATTAAAGGAGTTGAACAAGATGATTTTGCTATGGTATGGGGATTCCCCGGAGGAACACAGCGATTCCTTACTTCTTACGGCGTTAAGCAGGCGGTGGATAAAAGCAGCCCAACCGTGGTGGAGATCCGCGATAAAAAGCTGAGCGTTATGCGGGAAGAAATGGAAAAAGAACGTGAACTGGAGATCATGTATTCGGTCAAATATGCACAAACATCAAACTATTGGAAATACTTTAAAGGGCAAATAAGAGGATTGAAAAACCTGAATGTATACGAGGAAAAGAAATCCCTGGAAAAAGAGTTTACCGAGTGGGTGCAAGCTGACCAAAACCGTAAAGAAAAATATGGGAAAGCTCTCGAACTGATCCGGCAAGGCTATGAACGCACTGATTCAATTATTGTCCCTCAAAAATATATGGAAGAAGCTATCCTGCAGGGTGGAGAATTTATCATGACTTCATTCAATTATTTTGGCATCTATTCGCGCCTGAAAGATTATCATGAGCAAGATAAAGTCGGTTGGAAAGTCTGGAAAATATTTAAGAAATCAGCCAAAGATACTTCTGTGATCAACTCTATGGCAAGGGGATTTAAGGCTGAACTCGATGAGCAGTTTGAAGATTACGATATGGATATGGACCGGAAGGTTTTTACGGCTTTACTTGAAATGTTTTATGAAGAGGTGCCCGAAAAATATCATCCGGATGTGCTGGATATAATAGAAGAAGACTTTGACGGGAATGTAAAAGCCTATGCGGATCATATTTATGAAAATTCGGTGTTTGTTAAAAAAGAAAGACTTGCTGAATTTTTGGAAGATCCTGAATTTGAAAAAATAGAAGATGACCCGGGCCTGATGTTCTCACAATCTGCGGTGAATCAAATAAGAAATGTTTATGCAAAAGTCGGAGAAGCCCAGGGAATGATATCTCATGGAAAACGTCTGTTTGTCCAGGGCCTGAGAAAAATGAACCCCGGGAAAAAGTATTATCCTAATGCAAATTCAACATTACGCCTTTCTTATGGTATCGTTGATGATTATTACCCGCGTGATGCTGTCCATTATGAATATTATACCACCTTAGAAGGCGTTATGGAGAAAAAAGACCCTGACGAAAAAGAGTTTCAGGTTCCGGAAAAGTTGGTTCAACTGTATGAAAACAAAGATTTTGGACGATATGCCCGGGACGATGGCAAAATGCCCGTCTGCTTTATCACGGATAATGATATCACCGGAGGAAATTCCGGAAGCCCTGTGATCAACGGAAAAGGGCACTTGATCGGATGTGCCTTCGACGGAAACTGGGAGGCGATGAGTGGAGATATTGCTTTTGAACCTGAATTGCAACGAACGATTAATGTCGATGCACGTTATATTTTGTTTATTATCGAGAAACTTGGCGGAGCAAATAACCTGATTGAGGAAATGACCATTATTGAGTAGAGCAGCCGCTGAGAACCTTGTTCTTTTACAAATTTGATCAAACTGTCAAACCCAACAAGGGGTATTAATATTCAAAAAGGGCTGGATTATTTTTCAGCCCTTTTTTATATTTTCGCATGCAGATTAATATAATAGATATAGGTTGATTCCCATAAAGAATACCCAGGCCGAAGCCTTCGGAACACAGGGAGATGATGAAATGCGAGGAGGAGAACTGCCGGAAAGGTAAGTCAGTGTGCAGTGGGCTTCCCCTTTAGGGATTAGAGGGGTGCGCGCAGGGTAATGATGCGTAGTAGGTAGTCGATAGTCGATAGTAAATAGTAGATAGTAGATAGTAGATAGTAGGAGGCCTAATACGTTAATGCGTTGAGGCGTTGAGGCGATAATGAGAGGGTGAGAGAGCGAACGAAGCGAATTAAGCGACTTAAGCGAAGAAGAGACTGAGAGACGAAGAGACGAAGAGACGAAGAGACGAAGAGACGAAGAGACGAAGAGACGAAGAGACGAAGAGAGCAAGAGACGAAGAGACGAAGAGACGAAGAGACGAAGAGACGAAGAGACGAAGAGACGAAGAGACGAAGAGAGCAAGAGACGAAGAGACGAAGAGACGAAGAGAACGAAGAGAACGAAGAGAGCAAGAGACGAAGAGACTAAGAG
>JAWOBQ010000120.1:0-3704 GCA_046484255.1 Bacteroidales bacterium
AAGTTGTTCATAGAATACCGGTTATAATTTTACCTGATCACATATATGCAAATATAATACATTAAAAATTCAAAAGCAAGAAAAAAATGAACAACCCATGCACTTTTTTTGCATTTAAGCAACAGCAGGGAGATTCGGGGTGATAAATTTTTTGTGTCCAGACCGAACGCTAAAATTAATTTATAGGTTCAGGCGCTTACGTCGCACTGTCTTTCCCTTTATATAAGCAAGAAGCCCGCTGAAGCGGGCTATAGCGGAGTGATGAGCCCATTGATACACCCTGCTGAAGCAGGATGCTAACCGAATGGGGTATTCCAAAGCCCAAATGAGAATGTACATTCAATCAGCCATGGGATTTATCCGGGTGTTACATTCGATCAGCACCCGGATTTATCCGGGTGTTACAATATACGAGATATCGTTTTTCAGAGCCTGCTTGAGGCTTTTCTAAACAGTCTCGTCTCCTTAATTACTCAATCAACCGAATCAACTTAATCAACTTAATTACGTAATCAACCGAATCAACGCATCACGTACTCCCCACCCCATTACCCTTTAACGCTGTGATGAATATACGTTTCCAGAATTTGCGAAAAGTCAGTCTCTCCATCGTAAAACAGAGAGATCACGGGGACTCCATATTTCTTTGATACATCTTTAAGGACAGAAGCACTGATACTCCCCGGCATACATCCGAAAGGAGCCACATTTACTACCAGGTCGACTCCTTGTTCAATAAAAGCAATAGTACGCCCCACTGACAATATGGATTCCCCTTCCAGCGATTCGGGCAAATATTGTATGCCATAATTTCTGATCGCATTTATAGGCGGTTCTTTACGGTCTTTTATCAGGTTATCAAACACGCTCATATATTTCTTTTCCATGTAGGAAACTACGGTATTCGTAAATTTAGCGCGGATCATATCCCAAAAGCCATCATAGGATTCAAAGGCGGAGGTATAATGCAGCCATTCCATCATGGGCACCACCCATGCTTCACCTCCGCTTTCTTCGATTTTCTCCACGATATTTCCATTAGAGAAGGGCGAATTCCTCACGTATATTTCACCGACTATACCCACCAGGGGCTTTTTTATCTGCTGTTGTTTGAAGCTGTTAAGTTCCCTGTTCAGCGATCTCAATACCGGAATAGGCTCTTTATTTCTTTCAAAAGCATCTTCCAGGCGGGATGAATATTTTTCCATAATCCCCTTAAAATGATCTTTATCCGACACATAAGGCCTTATCCTGTGCGTCAATTTATCAGTAATATCCGCGACCATAAGTGCTTTAAAAAGGTGTTTACGCAGCGCCCCTGTGATATCGCCATAATGGTCATCTGAATTGGGTGAAATAATGGTGGCTTCCATATTTTCCACTTCCAGGATTTTTTCATGCAGGCGCACATATTGCCCGAAACGGCATGGTCCATCGGTACAAGGCATAAATAAAACGGCATGTCCGTTTTGTTTTCCCTGCAATTGTTCTTTTCTGAGCTGATAAATAAAAGAGCCGATCGTACTGGCTGCCGGCATACACTCTCCCCCTCGGACACAGGCATTTCCTATGGCATAGGTTTCTGCATCTTCTTTCCTGAGGGGAACCGAATCAATATCAAAGGCTCTTAAGGCTGCACTCGCCATCCGGGTACCCACGGGATGCATAGGGGGGATATAAACCGTTTGCCCGGAAAGTTTACGTATGATCCGGCTTTTCTTTTTACTACGAGAAGGGAGATGTTCCGTTTTGTGGTTAAAATGATGTTCCACCCGGTCAAAAAATGCTTCAAGCCGCGTCATATACCCTCCGTCTTCCCCGTGTTCGTCCAGCTCAAGGATCAATGCCGGTTTATCTTTCACTTCACTTTCAAACACACTAAGCAAGAAGGAGTCAGGCCCGCAATTAAAATTCGTAAGAAAGACCGGATACAATCCATGATTTTGGATTATGTAACGGGTGGCTGCTACGATCTTTTGCCCATAAGCCCAGTACATATCCTGATATCCTTCTGGGATATCTTCTCGCTGAACGGGCAGCATATCCATAGGGATAACATCATATCCATAGCGGGCGATAGTTTTAGGGATGCCCAGGTTCAGCATATCATCCAAAAGGTTATACGATCTTCCGAGGATAACAAACGCAGGTTTCTCTGGATTCCCTTTTAAAGCAGTTAATGACTTTGCCCGTTCCGGCAATTTATCTTTAACTGCCTGATGGCCTTCACGAGCCTTCGTCCAGGCATAGGCAACCTGTTTCTTCCGGAGCCCGAAATAGTCCTTCAACACCTCATAAAGCCCTGAGATATTCCATTGCTCATCTTTAGAAAAGTCAACCACCGGCGCTAAAACCTTGCCGGTATCCATGTCGTTTAACCGCAAGCTGCTTTTCAAGACAGAAGGGAATGCCTGTGATAACGGACAGTAAAAGGAATTGGAAGCACGCGGGTTAGGGTCATCCTGTATATGAGCAGGCAGAAAGACAGGTAGTTTGTCATGATCCATCGCATGAATCACCCTGCCTACCGCCAGCTTAAAGGGAAAGCAAGAATCGGTCAATGCAAATTTATTGGTATAAACTGATAAAGCAGCGGGATCTGCATCTATAGGCTTTAATTCAATATCCAAAGCCGAAAAAAAATACTGCCAAAGAGAATTATAGGAAAAGAAGTTCAATGCTTGTGGAAAAAGTATCTGAAATTTTGATTTTTCAGGAGCTTGTTTTTGCTGAAGGATCTTCTTCATTTCAGCCAAATGATCGCTCTTCCGGGAGGGAAGGCGCTTTTCTGAATCCGGATCCCGACCGCATTGATACCCCCAGGAAGCCATGGTTTTTTTCTCTTTATCAAGGATATGTGTAATCACACACTCATTCCGGCATAACGTACAGGTCGTTTCAGACAATTGTATGTTCACATCCTTTAGCCACATTCCCTTAAATAAAGAACGTGGTTTTTGTTCTTCCCTGCACATTTCTGCCATGCCAACGGCCCCCATAATATGGCTGTAGGAAGAGGTAAGCACCTCTTTGTTCAAAATATTCCGGAAAGCCTCCACCAGCCCGCTATTTTTCGCGGTAGCCCCTAAGAACAGGATAGGTTCAACGACAGGGCGGTTATGCACTACCCGGTTCAAATAGTTCTTACAAACCGCGTACAATATAGAAGCCATCACCTGGCTTTTCTTCATGCCTTTTGTCAGCAGCTGATTGGCATCCTGCTCCATAAAGACCGTACAGCGGTGGTTAGCGATGGGAGGCAGGGCATCTTTGCATACCCGGCTGATCTCATCCAGGGGTATATTCATGTTGTTGGCCTGTTCTTCCAAAAACGAACCGGTGCCGGCTGCACAGACATAATTCATATTAGCATCTTTCATCCAGCCATCCTCCACGCTGATAAATTTGGAGTCCTGCCCTCCGATCTCAAAGATCGTACGAACACCGGAATAAGCGTTAACCGCCCCTTTCAGGTGGGCACTAATTTCATTTTTAACAATATCAGCCCCGGCAAATGTTCCCACAAGTTTTCGCCCACTCCCGGTAGTTCCTAATCCACAGATATTCAGCAATATCTCTTTCTCCCGGCCCAGCCGTGTAAGGCTATGGAGCAATCGTTGAAAAGCATTCAACGGCTTGCCCTGTGTTCGTGTATATATTCCAAAACGCAACTTGCCTTCATTGTCAAGCAAAGCCATTTTTGT
>JAWOBQ010000187.1:0-11701 GCA_046484255.1 Bacteroidales bacterium
CGGTAACATCAGCCACCTGGTGGTAGTTTGCCGGGGAGTCGGTGCCCTGGTATGTGCTGAGCAGGAAGGTGCCTTCCGGGCTCATCATAGTGCCTGCAGGGAAAGTATGCGTGACATCCGGGCTTGAGCCGGAAGGATCCCATTTTTCAAATATAAATCCGCTTAAGTCTGAACCGGGCACTCCCGTGATCTCAATATAATCATCGCCCAGGAAGGAGGGCGTTCCGCCAACGGGCTCACCGGTAGAGGTCCCGGCCCAATGACATATTTCCGTGATCAGGAAGTCTCCGGCGGGGAAAAATTGTGACCGGGCATTTAGATTGACAGTATCTTCCGGGGTATATACAAAAGTTTCTTTGGGCTCCACATAGAAAGGATCGTTGATGGTATGGGTGTAATGGTCTAACAGACTGTCATTTTCTGCTGCGGCGTTGACAGCGTTCGGTTCGATCCAGACGGAAAGCATATAATCTCCGGGCGTGGAAAGGTCTACACCATCTTCACCTACGATCAATACGGAGTCGGCATCCAGTGTTCCACTATTTATGGTGATGCTCCCTGTAGAGTTTTCAGGTCCGCTGACAGCCCATTGAGCTGTAAGGCTGTTTGTACTGAAGTCGACGGTACTGCCTAAAATGTTATGAATGGACAGGTAAATACTGTCGTTGGCACTGAGGCATTCTCCGTTAACGAGTTCAGCATCGATCAATGCCAGGTCATCAGGATATCCGGTAAATTCGATGGCTCCTACATCCGGGGTGGAAGCATCGCGCGGATTACCATAAAAGTCGGTGGTAATACCGGAAATAGGTGTTCCCATATCATCGATCACGCTCGCTAATGGTGTCAGATCTCCGGTCAGGATATTTGTGTAGGCCGGGTCTGCCTCCATGGAGTTAGCATCCATGCCGCTGGCCGTCTGCAGGTCGCTGAGGGTGGATTCAGTAGCATCCCAGTAAGCTAAATCGGAACCGTTGGTATAAAATACGTTGTAGTCGCTGACTACAATATTGGATGTAGAGTTGGTGCGCAGCGCATATCCATCGCCGTTATGGGTGAAGATATTGTTTTTTAACGCTATTTCTTCACCATTATATACGGCCATTGCTCTTCCCGAGCTGCTTCCGCCGTTGAGGTTGATGCTGTTATGGTAAATATATGCCGTATCTACGTAATACGCCCGGATACCATACCATGTGCTGGTTCCGGAACCGTTAAGGTTAACCAGGTTATTGTGTATTTGGATATTGTCTCCACGGATATACATGCCATAATGGGTTCCCGTACCGGCAATGTTAATATGGTTATTGGTATGGATGGAGTTATCCGAATAATAATCCCGGTATCCATAAACAGAGCCGGAAGTGCTTCCATTTTCAAAGGTATTGTTATGGATGAGCAGGGAGTCGTTGTAGTATCCGTAGTAGCCATAGTAATGGTACCCTTCGATATTATTATTTTCGATAACGGTACCGATGCCGGGGCTGCTTGATCCGGAACCTCTCCAGTAGATGCCGTAATATCCGTTTTTGATATGGTTGTTGCTGATCATGTTATAGTTATCTTCCTCGCCATAGGAATAGATACTTGCATAGCTGCTGCTTGTGGAGACCTGGTTTTCGATCACATTGTTAAGCAACTGGTTGTAGTGTGCATTGTTTTCAAATTGTATCATGCGTCCGGCAGAGCTTCCGGTATCCAGGCGGATGGTCATATGGCTGAAGGTATAGTGCTGAGCTCCGTCAAACATAATGATGGCATCGTTGGAGGATGACAGGCTGCTTTGCAGAATAACATCTGTGCTGTCACCGGATGCGGAGGTAAAGGTAATGGTGTTGCTGGATCCTGCTCCCATGATGGTGTCAAGGGTTAAGGTTTCGTTGTAAACTCCTGCTGCCACTTCAAAGGTCACTGCTCCGGTTATTCCAAAAGTACTTAAGGCACTATATGCCGTGTTAAAGGAGGGGAAGTTGTGTGCCGGGTCGGGTCCAATGGTATAGATACCGCTCATGGGCCCTCCGGTAATCACAGTTTCGGGTCCTTTCCAGGCAGAGGTGTCGGTGCCTCCCGGGCAGAGTTCCGCTACGTAAATATCCAGAGCTGTGAATGAGGTAAGCCCTGTAGCGGTTGCAGAGTCCTGTGTTACATTCACCGGGGTACCTGTTTCCGGTGCATCCCCGGCTGGTACGATCACATAGATATATTCATCGGAAGGCAGATATCCGTTCCATGCAAAACTGGCAAAGTCCATTCCGAAGTCGGTGATGGTAAGGTTTTGAGGTGCAGGGATATTGGATTGTACTGTAGTGTATGCTGTATCATTATCATTGACTGTGTCGGTTTGCCCGTTGGGGTTTGTGGTCCAAACGACAATATCATAGGCTGCATCGGTAAAGGAGTAGCTTCCCAATATCAGTTGGTCTGTGAGGTTTCCTGATCCGCCTATAGTATCCAGGGTACCGGTATACGTTGCCGGTGTTTGAGCAACGCCGTTTATCGTCCAATGTACATCTACGGAAGTGATCTGATTGGCGCCGGGATTTCCGAGAGTAACAACGACGTCGTTTGTTCCTGGGCAAAAGATATCCGGTTCATCAATGGAGACAACTTCTGCGTCGTTTTCGGCAAATTGTATAGTAAATTGAGGATCGATGATGACGAGTCCGTCACCTTCTCTGATTCCTGTTTGGTTGGAGGTGTTGGAGAGAGCGTATGCGGGCAGTCCTCCGGTATAGCTGGAACCACCACCACCGCCGTCGGCTCTGGAGCTGCTTCCCCCGTCATTGCCGTCCTGTCCGGTGAGCCCCCCGCCGTCGCCGCCGTATTGATTGGTGTTGGAGTCGAAGCTAGAGGTATAGTCTGTATGTCCTCCATGCCCGCCATATCCTAATCCGCCGTCGGTATTTCCGGAGAGGGTTCCTCCACCGCTTCCGCCGGCTGATTGTGTTGCGCCGGATCCGGGATTATAGGGTGATTCGTTACCCCCATGACCACCGCCACCGCCATAGTAGCCGCCGCCACCACCGCCACCGCCGCCGGCCCGCCATGCTTCATTCCCGTCGCCGGTTCCGCCACCACCTCCGGCGCCTACGATCAGGCGATTGGCCAGGGTGGTGTCTCCTATACGTACATCGGAAGCGCCGCCCCCGGAGCTGCCGTGGTAGTCATTATATTGTGAAGAGCCGCCGTCGCCACCTCCGTTAAATCCGCCCGGAGGATTCGTTGAAGCCGTATGGCCATATTGCCCGGCTTGCCCGACAGCGACATATAGGTTATTACCGCCTGTGAGGTTAACAGTACCCTCTGCTTTGCCGCCCTGGCCCCGGTTTGAGGCATCCACGCCGCCGCCTTCGGCTCCGTAAACGGTTATAGTATAATCGCCCGACTGGGGAACCATCCACTGCTGGTATCCATTCACAGAAGTGGCCAGTCCGTTCAGGCTTGTCCCGGCATATTCCGCATCCAACTCGGATTGCGTGGGGCCTGTAGCCCCCGTAGCACCGGCGTTGGTAAAACAAAATGCACCGGCGGGACACTGGAAAAGGGTTTTTGCAGTCTCAGGACCTGCCCATGTGGAGGTATCCCCTGCTCCGCAGATAGCACGTACATAAAAATCATAGTCGGTTAGCTGGTTTAGGCCGGAAATAGTATGAGGGGAACTGCCGGTAATGCGCGTACCGCTTCCTAATGTAAACCCTGCATTGCCATATTCAATCTCCCAGGTTGATCCCGTTCCGGGATCATTCCAGCTTAAATCAACAGAGGATCCTGTTATATTGGATACGGAAAAATTTGTTGGAGTAGGACAGGAGATACAGGTGGATACTTCCATTAAATCCAGAGCTAAATCGGCCTCATAAGTGCTGGAGGTTGTATATTCAATTTCAAGGTAAATGACTTGCCCCAGATACGAAGTGAGGTCTACATATTGTTGTACATAAGGATCTCCTGAACTTGATTGTACCTCAGCGTTGAAGGTGGTATCGTATTCTGTCGTAAAGGGGCCTGAGGAATTCGTTCCTACGCCTATTGTAAGTTGTGTGCCCGGGATATCGGAACCGTATGCGTGCATCCAGAAGCTAAAGACAGCCTCTGAACTGCCGGTACTTAAATCAATAGCGGGGGATACCATCGTGGCTGTTCCTGAGCTGCCTGCTTCAAAATAAATATATTCAGTTCCGTCATGCGCACCACTTGGGCCGGTATTGGACGATCCTGTGGCTCCATTCTCAAGTTGCCACATAGCATTTGATGTTCCGATATCACCG
This sequence comes from Bacteroidales bacterium, assembly GCA_046484255.1. Classification (GTDB taxonomy): domain Bacteria; phylum Bacteroidota; class Bacteroidia; order Bacteroidales; family PWNQ01; genus PWNQ01. The sequence continues at coordinate 4,269 of JAWOBQ010000187.1, forward strand.
GTCCAACTACCCTGGCCGGATTCCCAGCTTTCAGTAAAAACTTCATCAGGGGCGCCGGATGGACAATTAAGGCCGTAGGGCGTAAAGAAACTTTCCGGACCGGTCCATAAACTGACATCTCCGGCTCCACAAGAGTCCTGAACATAAACATCATAGTCCGTGAGGGAAGTAAGGCCGGAAAGGGTATAGGGATTGCTAACATCCATGATCATTGTGCCTGTGCCTTGCGTAAATCCTGCGGGCCCGTATTCCAGATTCCAGTTGGAGGCGCCTCCGCTGGTCCAGCTTATATCAGCACTGTTGGGTGTAATATTGGAAATGCTTAGATTGCTGGGAGGAGGGCAGGAAAGATCAAGCACTACAATATAATCTAAGGCGGCATCATAATCGAAAGAGGCTCCGGAAGTTCCCGTTGTAAAGTGAAAACGTAACCGGACGCTGCTCATGCCTGCATAGGTTCCCAGGGAAGCGGTAGCATTTTGCCAGTTTGACCCTTGCTCACCTGTTTTTGTCCATTCTGTGGTCCAGGTTGAGCCATTGTCTGTAGAAACATCCAGGTTTAATGTGCCATCTGTTTCTCCATCAAAAAGCATATGATAATCAAACATAATGGATGGATTGGTCAATGAAGTAAAGTCAAAGTTAGGGCTTTCAATGGCAAATACATCCCCGTTGGAGGTACCAGAGGTCTCGCAATAAATATAATGATTTCCTTCGTTAGCACTACTTGGCCCGGTACCACTGGTGGTTGTGCCACCTGTATTATTTTCCCAGTCTTCATCGGCATAGGTTGTATGGCTCCAGTTACTGATATTTCCACCTTCCCAGCCTTCGGTGTGGGGAAAGCTGCTGATTTGCGCCCACCCTGATGCACTTATCATAAACATAAATGCTAAAAGTAAGCTCAGCTTTTTAAAATTGTTGAATTTTTCCATTTTTGTGTTTATTTTTTGGTTCTTCATAATTAATAAATATAAAAAGCATTAAAATGCCTGCTACCGTAATGCTGCAGGCACCTTAATGCTTCTTACTAATAATGGTTATTGAATAAGAATAAATGTTTGTTCAAAAAAAACAATGGTTTTTTCTGACTCATAAATTGCGAATTGATTGATTTTTTCCGGCTACAAATATATATAAAATTTTTATAAGAAGAAATATTAAAGTTAAAAATATTGTATGAGTCCGGTCTAAAAACACTAAATGTATCACAGTCGCTAAAAATCAGCTTTACCCCATCCCTAAAGGGAGGCTGATTTTCAGCGGCTTCACCATTTAGGATTCGGGGTAAAAAGCCGGTGAAAATCAAATGTGACCTTTTTAGACCGGACTCTTGTATTTATAAAGCGTACTATATATTCCTTATTGTCAGTGGGAAAGAATTTGTAATCTAAATAAGGAGGAATGGTATGTGCGCAGGCTGCTTAGTGGTTGTCCATAATGTTCGACTTTACAGACAGACACTGCTTATATTAAGGCCTTCATTTTTCCAGAGAAAATGGTTTCTGCACTTTTATCCGTTAGTCAAATTGTATAGCGTCTACCGGGTTAATCCTTGAGACCAGATAGGATGGGAGTATCATAAATAAAAAGCAGATCATAACAGTTCCGGCATTGACAAGCAGTATATGCGCAAGGTTAAAATTCACCGGAACATACGCCATATAATAGGTAGTTTCATCCAATGTGATCAGCCCGGTGGATTTTTGAATAAACAGCAACCCCAGTCCTATGATGTTACCCCATAAAAGTCCTTTGCCTACGATATATAAAGCATTATAAATAAACACCTTACGTATGCTTTTGTTTTTACTGCCCAATGCTTTAAGAATCCCGATCATATTGGTTTTTTCCAAAATCAGAATTAAAAGGGTGGAGACCATGGTGATCGCGGATACCAGAACCATCAGAATGATAATAATGATCACGTTGGTGTTCAGCATATCAAGCCAATCCATTATTTGTGGGTGCAGGCTGCGGATGTTTTCTACTTTCAAGTCAAAGCCGGTGGTTTCATAGATCTTATTTGTATATTCGTCCAGGTCATTCATATCTTTCAGGAATATTTCAAAGCCGGCCACTTCGTTTTCGGACCAGTCGTTTAACCGTTGTATGTGGCGAAGGTCGCAAAGTACAAATCGCTTGTCCATTTCTTCTATGCCACTACTGTAGATGCCGGCAACATTAAATTTCCTGTAACGGGGCGGGTCTTGTATAAAATGCATTAACACGGATTGCCCGGTATCCAGTTTTAACTTATTGGCATGATAACGGGAAATAATTATATCATTCGACCTGCTACTGTCATATAAATGAATACGTTCGCCCTTTATCAGGTTTTTTTCCATAAATTCCCAGTTATAATCATCTGAAATACCTTTAAGCACACTTCCCATTATTTGGCCTTCATGTTTCATTACTCCGGCTTTTAGCCCGAATATTTGAATATGCTCGATGTTTTCATCATCCTGTAGATGCGGATAGAAATCCTGATTTTTTTCTACCGGGGATATTTCCCATGATTTATTATTGTGGAAATTTACCACCCGGATATGCGAAGTAAAACCGGTGATCTTTTGACTGACGGTTTGTTGAAATCCGGTAACTATAGCTATGGAAACCAGCATAATAGAGACTCCAAGGGCTATGGCCGTGATGGATATCCGGATAATCGGACGTGAAAAATTATCACGGTCTTTGTTAATAATCCTGTATGCTAAATACGATTCGAACCTCAAAATAACTATTTTTGTTGAGCAGGCTAAATTAGTTTTTTTTCATGGAATGCCGTTAAACTTAAAAAGCTATGGTATGAAAATTTTTACAGGAGGACTATGCATGTTAATGGTTTTCAGCGCCGCAATGGCTTCGTGCAATTTTTCGCCGGGCCCTGAGTTGCATAACGATCAAGGAGGAAAGAAGATCAGGCGGATCATTCCGGCTGCGGAACGTACGGCTGAATATTTTTCTATGGTAAGCGGGAAAACGGTAGCTTTGGTAGCTAATCCCGGCAGTCGTTCAGGAGGGGTTCATTTGTTGGATACTCTTCTGAGTGCTGGTATCAGGGTTGATCGTGTTTTAGCTCCCGAGCATGGTTTTCGGGGAGAAGCCGAAGCCGGTGAACACGTGGATGGCGGGGTGGATGAAAAAACAGGAGTGAAAGTGGTGAGCCTTTATGGCCGTAATCGTAAACCTTCTTCTGAGGATTTGAAAGGAATTGATCTGGTGATATTTGATATACAGGATGTGGGGGTGAGGTTTTATACCTATTTATCAACGATGCATTATGTGATGGACAAGTGTGCCGAAATGGATATTGAGTTTATGGTGCTTGACCGCCCCAATCCCAATGGCTTTTATATTGATGGGCCGGTGTTGGATACGAAATACAGTTCGTTTGTCGGGCTGCATGAAGTGCCATTGGTTCATGGGATGACCCCGGGGGAATTTGCGCTGATGATCGAAGGCGAAGGCTGGCTTACCGGGGGGCGAAAGCTTGAGCTGAAGGTTATTACTGTGGAGAATTATACCCATAACCGTTATTATGATCTGCCGGTGGCTCCTTCCCCGAATCTTCCCAATATGAAATCGGTGTACCTGTACCCTTCACTGGGCCTTTTTGAGGGAACTATCATGAGTATCGGGCGCGGAACCGATATGCCTTTTCAGGTAGTGGGCCATCCGGGATTGAAGCAGCGTGATATTGCTTTTACACCACGTTCTATTCCCGGAGCCAGCAAGAATCCGAAACATAAAGGAGAAATATGCCATGGCTGGGACTTGAGAGATACTGCATTGGCTTTGAGGGAGCAGAAAGAAATTCATCTTAGCTGGTTAATCGATTCATATGAGCAACTTAAAAAGGATTATTCCTATTTTAACCATTTCTTTTACAAGCTTAGTGGTAATAATACTTTGCGTAAAAAGATCGAAGCGGGATGGACTGAAGAAAAGATCAGGCAGTCGTGGGAAAAGGATATTGAAGATTTCAAAAAGATCCGGAAGAGATATTTACTGTACCCGGATTTTGAGTAATGAATAAAACAGCAAATATTATGAGCCTTTTTGTCAATAAAAAACAAAAGCAGGCCTATCTGCAGTCTCCTGTATTTCTGCAGAGTATGATCCTGTTTTTTTTAGCAGTTGCCTTATATATTAATACGATTGGGTTTGATTATACGCTGGATGATACCATGATCATCACTGGAAATGAATATACGAACAGTGGCGTGGATGGGATCAAAGACATCATGACATCCGATGCCATGGCAGGGTATTTGGATAATCCTGAAGACCTTTTGCCGGGGGGGCGTTACCGGCCGCTTACAAAAGTGATGTTTGCCCTGGAATATGAAATATGGGGCGCAAATCCTTTTTATGGGCATATGATCAATATATTATTATATGCATTGCTTGGCGTAGTTCTGTTTTTTCTGCTGAGATTAATGTTTAAATATCAATATCAAAAACCCTGGTATTTGACGATGCCCTTTATCGTTACCGCTTTTTTTATCGCGCATCCCATTCACACGGAGGTTGTAGCTAATATTAAAGGAAGGGATGAGATCATGGCTATGCTGGGTTCCGTGGGGACGCTTTGGTTGATCCTCCGGTATATTGATCTGAAAGAAAAATTATTTTTAGTTTTTGCAGGGATTGTTTTCTTTTTTTCCTTACTCTCCAAAGAAAATGCAGTTACTATGCTTGCTGTTGCGCCACTTATGCTTTTGGTATTTCGCCGGGAAACATTCAAACAATATGTGATCACCATAATACCATTGATAATCGCATTTTTGGCTTATCTTGCCTTGCGGAGATACGCCCTGGGATTTTGGACCAATGAGATCGAAGATGTATTATTGCTTAATGATCCATTTAAACATGCCACGTTAGAGCAAAGATATGCAACGGTATTTTTTACCTGGCTCATCTACCTGAAATTATTGTTTTATCCCTATCCCTTAACACACGACTATTATCCGTATCATATAGAACTGACCGGATTTAGCGATCCGGTAGTGATCTTATCCGTAATTATTTGGACGGCTTTACTGTTATATGGGTTGATCAGGATTTGGAAAAGGGATGTAGTCGCCTTTGGGATATTGTTTTTTCTGATCACATTTTCCGTTTCCTCGAATTTGATTATTAATGTGGGGACATTTATGAACGAGCGTTTTATGTTTATGCCTTCCCTGGGGTTTGTCCTTATTGCCGGATGGATACTAAATCAGACCTTACGACGTGCTATTCGTGATCGAAGGGTATATAAAAAACTGACCGCTGCGCTGGTGCTTTTTCTGGTACTGGCCGGTTCTGCCCGGACAGTGCACAGGAATATGGCCTGGAAAGATGATCTGACGTTGTTTACAACGGATGTTCAAGTTAGCAAAAACAGTACAAAAGTGAACGTTTCGGCCGGGGGAAAGCTGCGTGAAGCCGCTATGGAAGTTCAGGACCAGGAAAAACGCGATTCTATGCTTCGTTTATCCGAGCAATATTTGAAGCGTGGCCTGCAGATACATCCCAGGAATTTTCAGGGCGCATTATTGTTAGGCCAAAATTATCTGGACCGGCAGTTGCACGACAAAGCCTATAATGTCTATCAGTATATATTAGAACGGAATCCGGGGCATGCCAAAGCATATAATAATATGCATCATTTGCTTCAAAAGACGAATGCTGAAGGGGAAACGCAAATTGCTATTCGTGCCGGCGAATATTTGCTTGAGAAAAAACCCGGCGATCATGAGGTACGTTATGATCTGGCTATGGCATATATGAAAAGCGGCAATTTGGATAAAGCAGTTCGTTTGCTACAGCGTATTTTGGACAAAGACCCTGAATATGCCCCGGCATATCGGGAGCTTGGGGGAATATTCGGGAAGCACTACCAGGATATGGACTCGGCCAGACATTACCTGATGAAGGCTTATGAGTTAGAACCTTCTGATTATAGCACGCTGCAGAACCTGGGGATTGTCTTTGCCCGGGAAGGAAAATTCCAAAAGGCGATTAACTTTCTTGAAAAGGCTGTTTCTTTAGAACCTTCAAAAGAAGGGGCTTATAAAAATCTGATGGTCATTTATAAGAATATTGGGGAGGAGGAAATGGCAAATAAGTATGCAGCTAAGATCAGGGAACTAAGACAAAACCCTTAAATGCTGGTTTTCTCTTTCTGTAAGGCTTTCCGGGAAAAAGAAAAGTATAATAATACAACACCTGCAAGAATAAATGGGATGGAAAGCCATTGCCCCATATTGAAGAGCATGGAAGCGGTGTGGTCTGCCTGATCGATTTTTAAAAATTCGATCAGGAAACGGGCCCCGAAAACAGAAATAAAAAACCATCCCAGTATTCTGCCACGCGGAGGTTGCCTTTTGTGTTTGCGGTATATCCAATACAATATCAAAGCGATGATAAAGTAGACCAAAGCTTCATATAGCTGAGCCGGATGTCGGGGGATAAGGTCGTGCTGTGAAAAAATGAAAGCCCAGGGAAGCATGGTTGGCTTGCCGATGATCTCTGAATTCATCAGGTTGCCCAGCCTTATAAATCCCCCGGCTAATGCTGTAGCGATAACCAGACGATCCAGTATCCAAAGGTAAGATCTTTTCTTTGAGCGTGGCCTATAATATATCAAAGCCAATAAAATTCCTATAGCTCCGCCATGACTGGCTAAGCCACCATGCCAGACCATAAGGATCTCTAAAGGATTGGCCAGAAAATAGCCGGGCTGATAAAAAAAAACATGACCCAGCCGCGCACCGGCGATCGTACCTATAACAATTAAGGTAGTGAGTAAGTCAAGCTCTTTTAAAGGAATGCCTTCTCTTTTGAAAATGGAATGCATTATATAATAACCTGCGAAAAAACCCGATGCAAATAACAATCCGTAGTAGCGAAGTTCAAAATCACCTATGACCAGGATACGGGGATCAATATCCCAATGAATATAAGCAAGCATAAAAGCATTTTTGCAAAAATGAGTCCGGTCTAAAAAGGTCACATTTGATTTTTACCCGCTTTTTACCCCGACCCCTAAAGGGTGAAGCTACTGAAAATCAGCCTCCCTTTAGGGATGGGGTAAAGCTGGTTTTTAGCGGCTGTGATACATTTAGTGTTTTTAGTCCGGACTCAATAAACAATTTAAAAGAAAATATGTTATTTTTCCAATAGAAAATATGTATACCCGGTTATTATTTGATAGAAGAGGAGTAATTATTATCAAAAGCAGTCTAAAAAAGTTAATTTTGATTTTTAGCGGCTGTGATAAATTTAGTGTTTTTCGACCGGGCTCATTAGATAAAGCGTAACAGAGGAGATGAAGGGTTGATTTTTCTTAAAATTGTTAAATATTGTTAAAGAATTGTGAGGAGGGAAGTTTTTTCTTATATTTGTCTGCTCAAACCAGAAAACATTATTCAAGATGA
>JAWOBQ010000260.1:0-2552 GCA_046484255.1 Bacteroidales bacterium
ATATCCAGTGCATCTTTTCCGGAGATAATATGATGATCCCGTAATTTTATTTGCTTATACATTTATGCCTAAAGTTTTGAACAAAATTAATGCTTTTGTAGTATTATATGTATGAGTCCGGTCTAAAAAGGTCACATTTGATTTTCACCGGCTTCACCCTTTAGGGTTCGGGGCAAAAAGCCGTTAAAAATCAAAAGCTACTTTTTTGTCCGGACAGGATATTTTAAAGCGGGTAAAAACCTGAGGATTAATAATACGGATAAAATTCTACGATATGCTGGATTTGGAAAATACGGAAATAGCGTTTAAGCACAAGACGGATAAGGATTTAAAGCGTGCTGAATTTATGTTCAGGCTGATGGCCAACCCGGCGATGGTTTCCATAAACAAAGTGTTGGCAGGGCTGGCCTTAGCCATAAGATTTCCGGTGGGCTGGGCTGTAAAGCCTTTGTTATACAAGCAGTTTGTGGGGGGAGAAACAATAGGGAAATGTAAGTATGTGGTGGATACTTTGGGGAGTTACGGCGTTAAATCAATACTTGATTATTCGGTAGAAGGGTCAGATAATGAGCAGCTCATAACGCAAGCACTTAATGAGACCATCCGATCTGTAAAAAATGCCGGCCGGGAGCCTGACATTCCCTTTGCCGTGTTTAAGCCTACAGCTTTCGGCGATGAAGAGATGCTGCAGAAGGCTTCATCCAATACCCCATTAACTGAAAAGGATGAACAAAACAGGGAACGCTTCTATAAGCGTGTGTTAAAGCTTTGCGAAACAGCTTATGCGCATGATGTCCCTATATTGATAGATGCAGAGGATTATGCGTATCAGGCGCATATTGATTCCGTAGTGGAGGCCATGATGGAGAAATTTAACACGAAAAAGCCTGTGGTTTGGAATACTTTGCAGATGTATCGCAAAGACAGGTTGAAATACCTGGAAGACAGCATCCGGAGGGCAGGGGAGAGAGGATATTTTTATGGCGCAAAGTTTGTGAGGGGAGCTTATATGGAGCAGGAAAGAGCCCGGGCGAAACGTATGGGATATGAGGACCCGATACAGCCCGACAAAGCGTCTACCGACCGGGATTATAATGCTGCGTTAAAGTATTCTGCGGAGAATATTGACAAGGTATCTGTTTTTAACGGAACGCATAACGAGGAGAGCACTCTTTATCTGACGGAATTAATGGAGCAAAACCATATTGATAAAGAGGACCCCCGCATATTCTTTTCCCAGTTATACGGGATGAGCGATCATATCAGCTTTAATCTTGCAGCCGCCGGTTATAACGTAGCGAAATATGTGCCTTATGGCCCGGTAAGGCAGGTTTTACCCTATCTGATCCGCCGCGCCGAAGAAAATACTTCAGTTAAAGGACAAACCGGGCGGGAGCTTTCGCTTATTTTAAAAGAAAAACGCCGGCGAAAGATTGCCTGATCATGCATCAGGCATTCATGTTTAACAACCGGATACGGTTGTGCGGATATTATTTCAGGGCCTTGTAAATGGCTTTTGAAAATTCGTATAAGTCTTTGGGAACCCTTGATGTGATCAGTTGATCATCCACTACAAGGGGTTCATCTTTGGCGTTAGCACCGGCCTCTTGCAGTTCTTCCTGTACATCCTTGTAAGCGGTAGCTGTTTTTCCTTCCATAATCCCTGCACTAATAAGTATCTGAGGGCCATGGCAGATGGCGGCGATTGGCTTTCCGCTTTCATAGAATTCTTTTACAAAGGCCAACACTTCTTCATTCTCACGCAGTGTAGCCGGAGCTTTTCCGCCTGGAATGATCAGGGCATCAAAATAATCAACGGATGCTTCTGTAACAGCTTTTTGGATCTCAATAGTGAAATCACTGTTATAGGCCTTTACTTTTCCGGTTTCAGGGCCTATTACTTTTGATTTGATGCCGCGATTGAATAAATAGCCCATTGGCATATACGCTTCTGCATCCTGAAAATCTTCCCCAACCAGGATAGCTACCTTTTGGTAATCGTTTTCTTTTTGTGCTTTATCCATTTTTTCCTCTTTTTCTTTTTTTTCCTCTTTTTCTGCTTTCTCTCCGTTTCCTTCAGGGCCGTTACAGCTGGAAAATATACCGGATAACCCGATAAGTGCAGCGGTTAAGAAAATTTTTGTCATGGCTCGGTTCATCATAATAAATTTGTTTTTCTGGTTTATAGTTCGTTAAAAATATTTAATAACATTAGTAAGGCCGCTCTAGACATACAAAATTTACTATACTATCTGAAAATCATTTGGTTATATTTTAAACCGTAACCACTATGCGTAGAATGACCCCGCATTTCTATGCCAGCGTTATGTTTATTATTTGTCACCGCGAATAAAACCAGCAAAACAAAGATAATATATTACAGCCTTTTTGTCAAGGGTTTTCTGTTAATGAAGTTACCCCGGTGTTTAAAACTGAATCGGACGAGGTGATCTGTTTGACCATTAGCCGTTAAAATTGCTCTTATTTCCAAGCAAGGCTAAAATGTTGCCGGAATATTTCCCTGGGCATTGGACATTTGAATATTGTTAATG
>JAWOBQ010000007.1:0-8348 GCA_046484255.1 Bacteroidales bacterium
ATTCTGAATAAAAGATGAGTCCGGTCTAAAAAGGGCACATTTGATCTTCACCGGCTTTTTACCCCGAACCCTAAAGGGTGGAAGCCACTGAAAATCAGCCTCCCTTTAGGGATGGGGTAAAGCTAATTTTTAGCGACTGTGATACATTTAGTATTTTTAGACCGGACTCAAAGATAAAAAGAAATAGATGAATATTTTGATATACAAGATAATGATGAGATTATTATTGATCCCGCAAAATGGGAGCGATGAAAGCGTGATTTTATGAAATTGGAGACCGATATGAACCAAACATCTGCTTATAATAAATACGCAAAAAGAATTCGATGCATTGCATACGGGCTTGTTCCGGGAAACGGGCGCGTTTAATAAAAATTCTTTACCAATGAAAACCTTGCATATTATATATTGGATCGTGATAATACCCTTGATGGTTGCTCTGGTAAGTTTCGCAGAGCGGGAAAGCAGAGAAAAGCGCTGTGATGACTTTGTTGTTGAGGTACAATATACAGGGGATGATTTTTTGTTAACGGCGGAGGAGGTTCATGAGCAGGTTGTTAAGAGCATGGACTCCATAAACGGCGTTCCGGTAACAGAAATCCGGGAAGCCGGCATAGAAGCTGAAATAGCGAAGAATCCATTCGTTAAACAGGTGAAGGTTTATACTACGATCAACGGGCATTGTATTGCAGAGGTTGATCAGCGGAAATCGATCGTGAAATACATTGGCAAAAACGGCAATTCTGTGTATGTGGATGATACGGGTATATTAATGCCTGACCGGGGGAGTTTACCGGCCCGGGTACCTGTAGCCAATGGGAATTTCACTTTGGATGTGCGGAACCCGGAGACTCATCAAATAGGCATTGAGGAACTGCAGCGTGAGGATTTGGATGCGTTGTTCCGGGTAGCAAAATTTATTAACCGGGATAACACGCTTTTTGCATTGGTGGAGCAGATTTATCTGAATGAAGAAGGAGAGATTGAGTTAGTTACCAAGTTAGGAGAGCATAGTGTATTATTGGGCAAGGCCGGGGAGTTGGAAGAGAAATTTAATAAGTTAAAGATATTTTATAATAATGCGATGGTACGTGGGGGGTGGAGGCAGTATAAGCAGTTAAATTTAAAATTTAAGAATCAAGTGGTTTGTAAAAAACATTAAAAAACTATAGATATGGATACTTCAGAGATCGTTGTGGGCCTTGATGTAGGTACAACAAAAATAGCAGCCATTGTGGGTCGCCGCAATGAGTTGAATAAAATTGAGATTTTAGGTTCCGGTAAAACCGAATCGATTGGAGTGAACCGGGGTATGGTTTCAAATATTGAGAAGACTGTACAGTCTATTACAAAGGCGGTAAAGGAAGCGGAAGAAGTTTCCGATGTAAATATTAAGTATGTTAATGTGGGCATTGCCGGGCAGCATATCAAGAGTATTCAGCAGCGGGGTAATATTATGCGGAATTCTTATGATGATGAGATCAGCCATGAAGATATCGAGAAGCTGATCGAAAACATGCATAAGCTTGTGATGCAACCTGGCGAAGAGATCATTGATGTCATTCCTCAGGAGTTTATTGTAGATGATGAAGCGGGCATTAAGGATCCTGTGGGCATGGCGGGGGTTAAGCTGGAGGCGAATTTCCATATTATAACGGGTCAGATCGCGGCAGCTAAAAACATAAACCGGTGTGTGAATAAAGCCGGGATGGACGTAGATGGTCTTATTCTCGAACCTTTGGCCTCGTCGGATGCTGTATTAAGTGAAGAAGAGAAGGAGGCCGGGGTCGTTTTGGTAGATATTGGGGGGGGCACTACGGATATCGCCATATTCCAGGAAGGGATCATTCGCCATTCTGCTGTAATACCGCTGGGGGGGTCTATTGTTACAGAGGATATCAAAGAGGGCTGTTCTATTATCAGTAGCCAGGCAGAGGCATTGAAAGTGAAATTTGGTTCAGCCCTGGCCAATAAAAATAAAGAAGAAGAGGTGATCTCTATTCCCGGTTTAAGAGGCAGGCCCCCAAAAGAAATTACCCTGAAAAATCTGGCCAGTATCGTGCAGGCACGGATGGAAGAAATTCTGGAATACATATATTATGAGGTGAAGAATTCCGGTTATGAGAAAAAAATGATCGCAGGGATGGTGCTAACCGGGGGTGGAGCCCAGTTAAACCATATAGCACAGCTGGCTGAGTTTAAAACCGGCCTGGATACGCGAATTGGATATCCTAACGAGCACCTGGCCAGCAGTGTGCCGGAAGAGATCACAAGCCCCCAATTTGCAACCGGCGTGGGCTTGGTTATTCAGGGCCTGAAACGCTTAGATAAAAAAAAGGCCAGAGGAAATGAGGAAAAGGACAGTTCAAAGAAAAAAAAGAGTGGATTCTTTGATACGATCGTTAGAAAGGGAAAAAACTTTTTTGATGATGATGGGGTCCGATAAGAGATGTTAACAAAATAACCGTTTTTCCTGTTGATAAAAACATGAAAAAACCTGATAAAACGGGATTATATATATATATTTTTAACCATAATAAACAGTGCTGTCAATTATGATAAAATTTGATTTACCAAAAGAGCAATCATCCATTATTAAAGTATTAGGTGTTGGTGGTGGGGGCGGTAATGCTGTAAACCATATGTACCAGCTGGGGATCAAGGATGTAGATTTTTTGATTTGCAATACGGATGCCCAGGCTTTGGAAGATAGTCCGGTTCCTACCAAGGTGCAATTGGGCGGTGCCTTGACAGAAGGGCGTGGTGCAGGATCGATTCCCGAAGTAGGAAGAAATGCGGTATTAGAAAATATTGATGATATCGGTGCAGCCCTGGAGCGAAATACGAAGATGCTTTTTATTACAGCCGGAATGGGCGGAGGTACCGGAACCGGAGGAGCACCGGTAATTGCCGCAAAAGCCCGGGAAATGGGGATATTGACGGTGGGCATTGTAACCGTACCCTTTTCTTTTGAAGGGCGAAAACGCCGGCAACAGGCTGAAGATGGAGTCAGAGAACTGGGCGAAAATGTTGACAGCCTTTTAATTGTATCCAATGATAAACTTCGGGAGCTATATGGAAATCTTAAACTGTCTGAGGCTTTCAGTAAAGCCGATGATATTTTAGCCACTGCCGCAAAAGGGATATCCGAGCTTATTACTGTAACAGGTCATATTAATGTCGATTTTGAAGATGTTAAAACCGTAATGAAAGAGAGTGGAGTGGCCATTATGGGAATGGGTATCGCCGGAGGGGAAGAGCGGGCTATTAAAGCCATCGAAATGGCTCTGTCATCACCGCTGCTTAATGATAACCATATCCGTGGAGCGAAAAATATACTTCTTTATATTTCCAGTGGGGAAGATGAAGTTCAAATGGATGAAGTCTCGGAGATCACTGATTATATCCAGGATGAATCCGGAGCCACTGCCGAGATTATTTGGGGAAATGGGATCGATCAATCCCTGGAGGATAAGATCGTGGTTACGGTAGTCGCTACCGGCTTTGAGTCCAGTGGCCTGGAAACGAATTTTCCCGGAGTAAAAAAGAAAGAACCGGTAGTGCATGAGCTGGATGAGAAGAAGAAAACTAACCAAATAACTCCGGAAGAAAACAAAAGGGAATTTGAATTGTTTAGCTCTGATACTGAGCAAAAGAAAAGCGAAAAACCAGAAGACCAGCCTAAAGATGAGTTTGATTTTCGTTTGAAGATAAGCGCTGCAGCACCACAATCCCATGAAACGAAACATGAAGAGGCCATCACTGGATATCAGGATAGTAAAGAACCTGCAGAGGATCATCAGAAAAATGAAAACCTAAGGGAGGGCCCTGCTCAGGGCGAAAACCGTTTTGCCCCTGAGGAGCGGATAAAAAAACTTCGTGATTTAAGCATGAAGATTAAAACGCAGGACGGATTGCAGGAAATGGAGTCGGTGCCCGCATTTGTTCGACGCAAAGTGAAATTATCCCAAAATTCAAGCGCCTCAGATTCTGAAATATCTCGCTATACCCTGGGGGATAATGAAGAAGGAGATTTGCGAAAAGGGAATTCGTATTTACATGATAATGTAGACTAAAATTTGAACAAATGGCTTTGGAAAAGAAAATTAATGAAGATATAAAAGCAGCCATGTTAGCTAAAGATAAAGCTACCCTGGAAGCTTTGCGGGCTGTGAAATCGGCTTTATTGATAGCTAAAACAGGAAAAGATAAAACAGCACAGGGGCAGATACCCGAATCAGTCGAAGTTCAATTGCTTCAAAAGCTTGCCAAACAACGCAAAGAATCGGCTGAAATATACCGGGAACAGAACAGGAATGAGATGGAGCAAAATGAGTTGTTTCAACTTGAAATTATTCAGCGCTATCTGCCGGAACAATTGAGTGAAGAAGAAATAGAATCCGGACTGCGGGAGATCATTGCGCAAACCGGAGCTTCATCTATGGCAGATATGGGTAAAGTAATGGGGCTGGCTGCGAAAAAGTTCGCAGGAAAGGCCGATAATAAAAAAGTATCGGAGATCGTTAAAAAATTGCTTTCATAATTTTACATTGTTGTTCGGTTAATTTTTATAAAGCCCTTCTAAATGATTTGTAAAATTCTTCGGGCGCCTTCGTGAAAACCCTTTGTTTCCTTTGTGGTTAATTATTTTTTACCACAAAGGAACACTAAGTACATCACAAAGTAGCACAAAGGGATATCTGAAGTTTCTTTTATGTAATGAATAGTGAGTCCGGTCTAAAAACACTAAATGTATCACCGCCGCTAAAAATCAGCTTTACCCCATCCCTAAAGGGAGGCTGAATTTCAGCGGATCCCTCACCTTTAAGGTTCGGGGTGAAAAGCCGGTGAAAATCAAATGTGACCTTTTTAGACTGGACTCATGAATTTAAACTATACAGGATTATGATTAAACATTTCAGTACTCTTATCGCTATAATTTTTTCACTTACTGCCAGTAGCCAGCCAGGAGGCGGTGGCGGAATGCACATTTGAAACCTATCTCATCTTGCGCGAAAGATCAAAGGCATAATACAGAACAAAAAGCAACGAACACTATGTACAGATAATCAACGCCCTCATCTATTCATTCCGCCAGGTTACTACACCCCTGATCCTTGAACTATGAAACCACTCCGAAAAGGCCCTTTTAAAGATTTTCAACGCTTTTTTACCCTGTCTCCCTGAAGGTAAAACATTGAAAACAGGCATCCGGTTATGGCGGACTGGGGTAAAGCTGATTTTCAACTGTGATAGAACATAATAACTTTTCGGAGTGGGCTCAACCTCGACCTCAACCTCAACTTCGACCTCAACCTTAGCTTTAAACCCTCGCTACGCTGACTCTGCTCCGGGCTTTCCATGGCATTGCTTGTATTTTTTGCCACTACCACAGGGGCAGGGATCATTGCGGCCTACTTTTTTCTCTACTCTTCGGGGTTGTGTTACCTCTTTTTTGGAGGTGCGTTGTTTGGCCACCTCGCTCATGTCTGTTCGGCTTGTTTTTAGCTTGTTTAAGTCGGTGCCTCTTGGTTTTTCAGCTTCCTGTACCTCATCTTTATCGTCTATGGAAATTTTAGCCCTGAGCAGGAAGGAGATTATTTCTTTGTTTATTTTAGAAAGCATCTGTTTGAACAAGCCGTATGATTCAAATTTGTAAATTAACAAGGGGTCTTTTTGCTCATAGGTTGCATTTTGTACGGATTGCTTCAATTCATCCATTTCACGCAAGTGTTCTTTCCATGCGTTGTCAATAGCTCTTAGAGAAACGCCTTTTTCTATGGCTAAAATAACTTCTTTTCCTTCCGTGTTATACGCTTTTTCAAGATTAGCCACAATTTTATAGTTGGTACTCCCATCGGTTATGGGAACAGCAATATTGGTATAGGAGACGGATGGATCCTTATAAACGGAACGGATAACCGGATATGCTATATTGGCCAGGTTTTCCGATTTGTTTTGGTAGTTTGTATAAGCTGCATCAAATACGGTTTCAATGAGTTCTTCAGGTTTTTTAGCCAGGAAGGTTTGTTCATCAAAAGGACATTCGAGGGAAAGTAGCTTTAACAGTTCCATTTTAAGCCCTTCGAAATCTTGAGCATCTTGAAATTCGCGGATGGTATTATCCGTAATGTCATAGATCATATTGGCGATATCAATGGAGAGGCGCTCTCCATAAAGTGCGTGGCGGCGTTTTTTGTAGATCACCTCTCTTTGGGCGTTCATCACATCGTCATATTCGAGCAGGCGTTTACGTATACCAAAATTATTTTCCTCTACTTTTTTCTGAGCGCGTTCAATGGAGTTGGTGATCATTTTGTGCTGTATCACTTCCCCTTTTTCATAGCCCAGGCGGTCCATTATTTTGGAGATCTTTCCGGAGCCAAACAAGCGCATCAGATCGTCTTCCAGGGAGACAAAGAATTGTGACGATCCGGGGTCGCCCTGACGGCCTGCCCGGCCCCTAAGCTGGCGGTCTACGCGGCGGGAATCATGCCGTTCTGTTCCGATAATTGCCAGACCACCGGCTTCTCTCACGCCTTTGCCTAACTTGATGTCCGTCCCACGCCCCGCCATATTTGTGGCTATAGTCACATTCCCCGGCTGCCCGGCTTCCGCAACGATTTGTGCCTCTTTTTGGTGAAGCTTGGCATTAAGCACGTTATGTTTTATGCGTTGCCGGTTTAACATCCGGCTTAGTAATTCGGAAATCTCTACGGAAGTGGTACCCACTAAAACCGGCCGCTTTTGCTCCACATATTCCTTTATCGTATCAATAACAGCGGTGTATTTTTCGTTTTTGGTTTTGTAAACCAAATCCTGAAAGTCTTTTCGTATCACCGGCTTATTCGTGGGAATTACAACTACATCCAGCTTATAGATATCATAAAACTCACCAGCTTCGGTTTCTGCTGTTCCCGTCATGCCCGATAGCTTGTGATACATCCGGAAATAATTCTGCAAGGTTACCGTGGCATATGTTTGTGAAGAGGCTTCAATCTTTACATTTTCCTTGGCTTCTATGGCTTGATGAAGCCCGTCGGAGTAACGCCTTCCTTCCAGGATACGCCCCGTTTGCTCGTCTACGATCTTTACCTTGTTATCCATCACCACATAGTCTACATCCTTTTGAAATAAGGTATAGGCTTTGAAAAGCTGGTTTAAGCTGTGAACACGGTCCGACTTGACGGCATAATCCTGCAGCAGGTCGCTTTTCTTTTTCATCTTGTCTTTATCGGAAAGGGTTGACTTTTCAATATCGGCGATCTCACTGCCCACATCAGGAAGTATATAAAAATCGGAATTGCCGGTAATTTCATGGATCATGTCGATCCCCTTATCCGTAAGGTCTATGGTGTTACTTTTTTCGTCAATAACAAAATATAGTTCATCGTCAATCAAATGCATATGTTTTGATTGCTCCTGCATGTACAAAGCTTCCGTTTTTTGCAATGTCGCCTTGATACCTGGTTCACTCAGGTATTTGATCAGTGCTTTGTTTTTGGGAAGTCCGCGATAGGCCCGGAATAAATATTTACCCCCTTCTTTTTGGGTTTTCTCATCATTTCCCTCTGCAAGTTTCTTTTTTGCATCCGTCAAAAGCTGGTTAACATACTTTCGCTGAGACTCATAAAGCTTCTCTACTATGGGTTTCAATTCGTTGAATTCACTGCGGTCGTCTTGTTGTGTGGGGCCTGAAATAATTAGCGGTGTCCGGGCATCATCAATTAATACGGAATCCACCTCATCGACAATCGTAAAATGGTGCTTGCGTTGAACCATTTCATTGGGGGTCCCTACCATATTATCACGGAGGTAATCAAACCCGAACTCGTTATTGGTGCCATAGGTAATGTCTGCATGGTAAGCGGCTTTACGTTCCGCGCTGCTGGGATCGTGGTTGTCTACACAATCGGTACTCAAGCCGTGAAACTCGTAGAGCATGCCCATCCACTCCATATCCCGCCTGGCTAAATAGCTGTTTACGGTAACCAGATGAACACCACGGCCGGCAAGGGCATTAAGATAAATGGGAAGGGTCGCTACCAAAGTTTTGCCCTCTCCCGTGGCCATCTCGGCTATTTTTCCCTGATGAAGCACAACACCCCCAATTAGTTGTACATCATAATGTACCATATCCCATTTGATCATACTGCCGCCGGCTATCCATTCATTTTTGTAATAGGCTTTGTCTCCTTTAATATTGATGCTTTCCTGCAGGGAAGCAAGATGTTTATCGTGATCGTTAGCAGTTACTTCAAGAACCTCATTGTCTTTAAACCGCCGGGCTGTTTCCTTCATTACAGCAAAAGCTACCGGAAGAATCTCTTCCTGTTTCGCTTCGGTCT